>JABHIW010000098.1 GCA_018670825.1 Candidatus Scalindua sp.
AAGCTGCAGAGGAGGCGGGTCTGGAAGATTTTATTAATAAAATCGCAGACGAAACAATAGCCCAAACAGAAGAGGAAGTTTTGGAACATCTTCAAAAGGTAGACCACCCTGTTCTTAAAATGGACCCTATGTTTTAAATAGAAAGAAATTAGAGAAAATATGAATAATATAAACTTGCGAGAGAAAGACGAAAAAGAGGATAAGAAGCCAGACTCATTAGGCGAAAAGCTTTTAAAGAGCCGAATTGTTATGATTACGGACGAAGTTAATAAAAAAATGGCTCAGAGTGTAATCGCACAGCTTCTACTTTTAGAACAGGATGATCCGGAAAAAGAGATTAAAGTATTTATTAATTCTCCCGGAGGCGACGCGGATGCAGGATTTGCAATATACGACATGATGAAATTTGTTAAACCTAAAGTCGTAAATATCTGCGCAGGTGTTGTTGCAAGTGCAGCCGCATTAATCCTTCTTGGCACGGATAAGGAAAACAGAGTGAGCCTGCCGAATTCCAGAATTCTTATTCACCAGCCATCCACTGGAGTGCATGGTACGGCATCTGACATTCAGATTGAGGCAAGCGAAATATTAAAATGCCGTGAAAAAATCAACAGAATGATAGCAGAGGAAACAGACCAGGAGTTTGAGAAGGTTGAAAATGACACAAAAAGAAACTACTGGATGTCTGCTGATGAGGCTGTGAATTATGGACTAATCAGCAAAATAATAAAAAACAATGGCGATTTATAAACTTTTTAAAATATCTTAAATAAGGATAGGACATATGGCACTGACAGGTCTTGAGATTTTTAAACTTCTCCCAAAAACAAACTGTAAAAAGTGTGGTAGAGCAACATGTTTAGCGTTCGCAATGCAACTGGCACAAAAGAAGGCCGAATTGAGCGATTGCCCAGACGTTAGTGATGAGGCAAAAGGCATTTTAGGTGCAGCATCAGCTCCACCAATTAAACTGGTATCAATTGGGACCGGTGATAAACAGGTAAGCATTGGTGAAGAAAATGTACTCTTCAGACATGATGAGAAATTTTATAATCCTACCGGAGTTGCTGTTACGATAAGTGATGATCTGGATGATGAAGCATTTAATGAAAAGGTAAATAAAATTAATAATCTTAAGTTTGTGCGAGTTGGGACAGAGATTGAAATTGATCTTATTGCGTTACTGAATAAAAGCGGTGATGCATCTAAATTTGCAAACAGGGCCAAACAACTCAGTGAAAATACTCACTTATCCCTTATCCTGGAGAGTAAATCAGCAGATAATATGAAAGCTGCTGTAGAGACCTGTTCAGACAAGAAGCCATTGATATATGGCGCAAATGCAGAAAACTGGGAAGCTATGGCAAGTATTGCTAAAGAGAAGAGTTGTCCAATGACAATAAGCGCTTCTACCCTTGAGGATTTGGCAGATCTGACAGAAAAGATAAAGGGTGCTGGTGTTACAGACATCGTTTTGAACCAGGTTTCTGAAAGCACAAAAGAGGTTTTACAGGGCCTCACCAAAATAAGAAGAGCAGCGTTAAAAAAAGCATTTCGACAATTAGGTTTTCCTGCCATAACATATATGCCGAACCTTGAACCTGCTCAAGAAGTGGCTAGTGCAGGCATTTTCATAGCAAAATATGCGGGGATAGTAGTAGTTGATGCATGTGAACCGTGGCAGATTATGCCTTTATTAACAGTGCGTCAGAACATTTTTACCGATCCTCAAAAACCTGTACAGGTTGAGCCAAAACTTTACGAGGTTGGCCAGGTCGATGAAAATTCACCTGTTCTCTTTACTACAAACTTCTCATTGACATATTACACAGTTGAGGGAGAAGTGGAAGCAAGTCGTATACCGGCATATATACTTGCCGTTGGAACAGATGGTACTTCTGTCCTTACTGCATATTCAGGTGACAAACTAAACGAGGATGTGATTGCAAAGGCTATGGCTGATGCAAATATAGAGGAAAAAGTAAAGCATAAGAAGCTTATCGTTCCCGGCCTTGTTGCCATATTATCGGCAAAGATCCAGGAAAAAACAAAATGGGAAACGCTGGTTGGTCCTAAAGAAGCATCAGGGTTACCAACATTCCTTAAGACTAACTGGAATTAGAAATATTAAATTAAAATGCCTATCCTTCGACTCCGCTCAGGATGACGTAACTCTGAATATGCAGGAAACGTCACACTGAGCGGAGTTGAAGTGTTATCTTAATGCGATTGTCGGTTTTGTCCGGGCTAAGACTTTTTAATACCATGCCGTAGATTTCCACTTTAAAAGAACCATGTCAGAAAACAGTAATACATTTAAGATACATTTCCTGCCCAATGATACGATTGTAGATATCAACGATGGCAGCACAGTTCTTGACGCTGCTCACAAGGCAAATATTTACATTAACAGCATATGCGGAGGTGATGGCATATGCGGGAAGTGTAAGGTCATCCTCTCCAGTGGTACCGTAGACGCCCCTCCAACTAAGCTACTAAGCGATGATGAGGCTGGAAAGGATTATATCCTTGCTTGTGAAGCAAGTGTTACAAGTGATCTGCAGATTCTCATTCCCAAAGAAACGAGACTTGAAGGAAAGAAAATACTTCTAGATCAGAATGAGCAGCATTTTATGACATGGAAGGCAATACTTAATAAGGCAGAATTTAAAAACGATGCTCTCGTTAAAAAAATATGTCTTAAGTTGGAACCACCAACGATGGACGACAATGTTGCCGATCACGAACGGCTTTATCAGGCCATCATGATGAAACAGGGCATAGAGTTGAATGTTATGCAAACCGGTTATAGTATCCTAAAAAAGCTACCGGTTGTCCTGAGACAAAATGACTGGACAGTAACTGTTACACTTGGACATCGAGGAAGAATAATAGAGATTATTGATATACAGCCAGGTGATACCAGCAATACAAATTACGGAATAGCAATTGATGTTGGAACAACAACTGTAGTTGCAAGTCTGCTTGAACTGGAAACGTCAAAGGTAGTTGATTCAGAAGCTGTTTATAATACGCAGATGAAATATGGAGAGGACTACATTCAGAGGATAATGTATGCGATACAGAATGATGCGCTTAACGAAATGCAAAGATCTATCGTAACAGATATAAATACACTTATTTCTACATTAGTTAAGAGAAACAGTATTAATCTAGACGATATAACGGCAATCGTATGTGCTGGTAACACAGCAATGCATCACTTCTTATTAGGCCTGGATCCGGAACGTATCAGAAAAGAACCATATATTCCCACTGCCAACTTTATCCCGCCTATACGGGCGATTCAACTGGGCATTGACATAAATAGCCGTGGACTCCTTTACGCACTTCCAAGTGTGGCAGCTTATGTTGGTGCAGATATAACCTCAGGTGCCGCAGCCATAAGGCTGGACAGGGAGGAGATGCCGACTCTCTTAATTGATATTGGAACTAATGGTGAAGTAGTACTTGGAAACAAAGAGTGGATGGTATGCTGCTCTGCTTCTGCTGGACCGGCCTTTGAAGGAAGTGGTATCAAACATGGGATGAGGGCCGCAAAAGGGGCTATTGAAATAATACATATCACAAAAGAATTTGAAGTAAGTTGTTCTACCATTGGAAACGTTCCTCCGAGAGGAATATGCGGTTCTGGCTTACTGGACTGTATTGCCGAAATGTTAAGAAGCGGAATTATTGACAGATCAGGTAACTTTCAAAAAGGAATCGAAACAGACAAATTAAGAAAAAATGGTGATGAATATGAATTTGTCCTGGTACAAAAAGAAGATACAGGTATCGATAGTGAAATAGTGATATCACAGGCTGACATATCAAACCTGATCCGATCGAAGGGTGCTATCTATGCCGCAGTTGCACTCCTGATAGAGTCAATGGGTTTAAGCATAAGTGATGTACATTGTGTCTATCTTGCCGGTGGATTTGGAAATTACCTTAATGTTAGAAATGCCATCACTATTGGCATGTTACCAGACATGCCGGCATCAAGGATAAAATTTGTAGGCAATACATCCTTAACTGGTGCAAAGATGGCTTTAATATCAGAAGATGCATTTGAAACGGTACAGAACATCGCTTCACAAATGACATATTTTGATCTTATGGGAAACCAGAAGTATATGGAAGAGTTTATGTCTGCCAATTTTCTTCCGCATACCAATCTTGATCAATTCCCTTCTGTACAGGAAGAATTATCATCACTAAATAAACCATTAACAGGAAAATAATAAAATGTCATATACAATTGCAATGGCGGGAAAAGGTGGTACTGGCAAATCAACCACAGCGACCCTGATAATACGTTATATCTCAGAGGAACTTGGTAAACCGGTTTTTGCAGTCGATGCTGACCCTAACTCAACTCTAGGATTATCACTAGGTGTTGAGGTTAAGAGTACAATTGCAGATATACGTGATGATGTAGTTGAAAAAAGGGCTGACATACCTGCAACCATGTCAAAAGACAGATACATTGAATACAGAATAGAAGAAAGTATTGTTGAAGAAAACAAGTTTGATCTGCTGACAATGGGAAGGCCTGAGGGGCCAAAATGTTACTGCTATGCTAACAATCTGCTTCGAAAATATCTTGATAAGGCGGAACAGAGTTACCCTTACATTGTAATTGATACCGAAGCGGGAATGGAGCATCTGTCACGTAGGACCACTAATGATGTTGATTTACTCATAATTGCATTTGAATCTACAATTATTGGCGTACATACCGCTAACAGGATAACTGAATTGATTGCAAGCCTGCCTATTAAAATAAAAAAGATAATATACGTTATGTGCAAAGTGCCTGCAAAAGGAGTAAGTGAAAAGGTTAAAGCAGAAATTTCCAAATTCGGAATTGAAGTATCGGCAGAATTGCCATTTGATGACGAAATATATGACCATATTACCTCCGGTGAATCACTGTTGGAAATAAGTACAGAAAATAGTGTTTATAATGAAATTAAGAATTTAATGGATAAAAGCATAGCAGTTACAACTGATAAATGATTACATTTTAGTTTGGAGATAAAATAATGGAAATTGCAAATGTAGTAGACAAGTGGTCAGGAAACGTAAAAGAAGTTACTATCGGAGCAACCAAAGATGAAGGTGGTACCAGAGGCAAGACAGTAACAATAGGCGGCGCAAACTGTATTCCGTTTATGGATTTTGACGGAAGCCCTGGTCACAAGCCGGCAATTGCAATGGATGTATATGATACCCCACCAGAAGAGTGGCCAGAACCACTTTTGAAGCATTATGCGGACGTTATTGACAACCCAGCAAACTGGGCCAAAAAATGTGCTGAATTTGGTGCGGATTTAATCTGTCTGAAACTTGATGGCATACACCCTGATAAGGGAAATAGAAGCGCTGACGAGACAGTAAGCACTGTCAAATCGATTCTAGAGGCTGTTGATATACCACTCATCATATGGGGATGTGAAAATGATGAGAGGGATAATGAAATAATGCCAAAGGTTAGTGAAGCCGCTAAAGGAGAGAAATGCCTTCTTGGAGGTGCCACTCAGGAAAATTACAAAACTATCACTGCCGTCAGTCTTGCAGACGGACACAACCTGATAACGCAAGCACCTGTTGACATAAACATTGGAAAGCAGATAAACATCCTGGTAACTGATTTAGGATTTCCTACTGACAGAATTGTAATGTTCCAGACTACCGGTGCGCTTGGATACGGTATTGAATATTGTTACTCAATTCATGAAAGAGGCAGAATGGCAGCACTGTCAGGAGACCACCAGATGGCAACACCGGTTATTTGTGATGTTGGCCACGAAGCATGGCGTGCAAAGGAAGCAAAGGCCAGTGACAGCGAAGCTCCTCAATGGGGATCTTTTGCGGATAGAGGAATAATGTGGGAAGCAATTACCGCTACAACTTTAATGCAATCCGGTGTTGACATAATCAGGATGAACCATCCTGAAGCAGTTTCAATTGTGAAAAAACATATAGAAAATCTTACATAGAAGGAGAAGAAGATGATAACCCTGGCAGAAAGAATTAATGGGCAGTTTCTGGATGTAAAGAAGGCTATTAAAGAAAGAGATCCCTCTGTAATCCATGAATTAGCAAAAAAACAGACTGAAGCAGGAGCTACATATCTGGATATAAACGTTGGCACTGCTGCTGCGGACCAGGAGGATGCCATGAAATGGCTGGTAGAGTCAACACAGGAAGCGGTGAAGACACCTATTGCTATTGATAGCCAGAAATTGAGTGTTATTAAAGCAGGCCTTGAGGTAATCAAAAACGATGTTATGATTAATTCTGCTCAAGGTGATCCTGAAGTTCTTGACACATATATGCAACTTGCAAAGGAGCATAATGCTGCTTTGATTTGTCTCACTATGAACAAGGAAGGTATACCTCAAAATGTAGATACTCGTATTGAGATAGCAGCTGAGATTGCCGGAAAAGCGTTGGAACATGATGTTGATATGGACAAAATCTTTATTGACCCTATTTTGTTCTCAATACCAGTTGACCAGAAACAACCCGCTTATATGCTGGAAGTTTTTAATCAGATAAAACTTATCTCTGATCCCTCTCCACACATAACTGTCGGTTTAAGCAATTTGGCTCAGGGAACACAGGAAAAGTCTTTAATATGCAGAACGTTCTTAACGATGGCAATTGCTGCGGGCATGGACACTGCACTCATGGATGTGCTTGATACCGAACTCATGGATGCTGCAATCTGCGCTGAAATGCTTCTGAATAAGCAGATTTACAGTGATTCATTTCTCAAAGCAGCAAGAGCATAACTTGATTTTACGGTTTAGAGTATAAAAATATTGAAAAATCCCCCTTCGTCTCTTATTTATAAAATGAGAGACAGGGGGATTTTTCAATATATGTTTGTTTACTTTGCAATTAAATTTATTTACTACTCCCAGATAAATAACTATGAAGTGCTGTGAAATAAATACCAGAGTAAGATACCAGGAAACCGACCAGATGGGGATTGTATATTACTCAAACTACTTTGTTTATTTTGAGATAGGCAGGATAGAATTCTTACGTAGTCTTGGTATCTCGTACGCGGAGATTGAAAAGGAAAATGTTTTCCTGGCAGTAGCAGAGGCTCATTGTAAATATAAGGCCCCTGCCATGTTCGATGATCTCCTCGTTATTAAAACATGTTTATCTATGATGAAATTAGCGAGAATTGAATTTTGTTATGAGATCAGGCGAATTAATGAAGAGAAACTGATTGCGGAAGGTTCAACCCTCCTTGCATGTCTGGGAGTTAATAAAAAACCAATGGCAATACCGGAAAAGATTAGAGATGCCCTATCCTAGAGTTCGGAAAAGAATGCAATCTAAATCTAAAAGGTTGGGCCTTTTGTTTTGGATTTGTCCTTCTGCACTCCCTACCCGACGGTAGATGTGAAACCGCCCTATTTTTTCCTTACTCATTGCTTTGATCTGTATGTCAGATTTGCAACAATGTAGCCTCTGTCCTCTAATAAACGAACAACCTTCTTATTCGCTTTCTGTATATTTGAATAATCAGGTAACCAGAATTTTGTTGTGTCTATACCGCTTATTGTTTTGTTATTAGAATTTATATATATAGTCTTTCTTGTGGAATTCGTATCCTCATATTTGACCATAGTCATACCGTCGTTCGGATCGAAATCAATATCAACCCTTAAATTCTCCTCTCGGTATATCTCACCCAAATTCTTTACTATATCGATTAAATTATCTAATGAATCGCTCTTTTGCATAATATTTGGGATTGTGGCTGTCGTTGGGTAGTCAAAACATACTCTGAACACAGACATATATTGGCATTGTATTATGATTTTTTTGCAATAGAAGTTGCAATGTTAGGACTCATAGGGTTGATTGCAACCTCTCTGGTTTTTGGTATAACAATTAAATCCATGTCTTCCATCGGAATTGCTCCCAACAATGCCTGATCACCCATTACCAATGCGCCACAAAAACCAGTCCGGTTCTTAAACTTTAGTTCAATTGGGCCAACATATGGAACCAATTTTTCGGATCCATCGGCTAATGTAACATCTTTTTTATCAATCTCTTCCAGTTTAAGTTGTATTTTAATATGTTCAGGAATACAAAGGTGTACTGATCCTGTATCTGCAAGCGCATCAACCTCAACAGATGCCAACTCAGATTTTCTAGGATTTTTTAATTCAATTTTTGCATTTACTAATCCCATTTTTTACTTCCTTTTTATAGTTTTAAAATCTCCATAATCCGTGAAATTAGTGTCTAATCCGACTTCAAAGCTTCTCGTATTCTTATTGCCTTTTTAAGAAGAGGAAGCAGTCGCTCTAATGGCAACATTGTAGCCGAATCAGATAATGCTTCCTCAGGTTTTTCATGCGTTTCTACAAATAATCCGTCGCAACCTACCGAAACTGCAGCATTTGTCAGAGGTTCAATCATCTCTCTCTGCCCGCCAGAGGTTGAACCCATTCCACCGGGTAATTGAACACTGTGCGTAGCATCAAAAACGACCGGAAAACCCATCTTCTTCATAATCACAATAGAACGCATGTCTGCAACTAGATTATTATATCCAAACATTGCACCCCTTTCAGTAAATATTATATTCTTATTTCCTGTAGAAAGTACCTTTTCTGCTATGTGTTCTACATCCCCGGGAGCCAGAAATTGCCCCTTTTTAATGTTTATCGGCTTACCTGTTTTAGCAGCATGCAATAGTAAATCTGTTTGTCTGCAAAGAAATGCCGGTATCTGGATTACATCCAACACATCCTGCACAATATCAATCTCACGACAACAGTGAACATCCGAAAGAACAGGCACGCCAATTTCTTTCTTAATCTTTGATAAAATCTTAATACCCTTTTTGACACCTGGGCCTCTGTAAGATTTGATAGAAGAACGATTTGCCTTGTCATATGATGCCTTGAAAATAAACGGAATATTTGCTTTGATGGCTATTTCTTTAATTTTCTCAGCAATCTGACAGCACTCCTTTTCCGTTTCAATCACGCAGGGCCCAGCAATTAAAACCAATGGGTGCTCTTCCCCGAACATGATGCCATTTATTCCAATATTATTGTTGTTTATCATTACAAATTATTTATTTTAGTTAGAATATTCGTTGATTTCTCTGTTCTTGGAAAAGGTATGATCGAGATTAACCAAGATCAATTTATTGGCGTAAATTTATCTATATCATAGTCATAAGTATTAGTCAAACCTTTAATTTCTGACAAATTTTATTTGCAATTATATATATATTTGATATAAATATAGGATTCGTATTTTCATTTTCTGTTTTGAATTTAATTTGTATGACTCCTTCCAAGTTGCAAATTAGTGAAGTTGGTAATTTTGCAATACAATATATTTTATAACTTTTAGCATTTACATTATTTATGAATTTGGAGCTAAGTTTATGGTAAGTAGTGAGTTAGATTTAAATGAAGCACTTTCAACTGAACCGATGTCAAGAGAAAATATACTCTCGCTAAAAAATCAAATTTATACATCAAAAGCCAATTATGAAGAACTAGAAAACAAAATCAAGGAATTAAAGTCAACCATAAGCACTGAAAAAGGCACTCCGGAGACGAAAAAAAATACTTTAATTTTAGGTATATGTTTATGGATATCAGGAAACCAGGCAGAGGCCTTTGAAGTACTTGCTACTGTACCATCCAGCAAATTTACCTGTTATTTTCTTGGAAAATGTCACCAGGAACGTGAAGAGTATGAAAAAGCACTGGATTACTTCGAACGAGCAAAACAAGCAAATGAAGAAGAGTTTGAAATACAAATAGATATAGCAGAAACACAAAGACTATCCGGAGACTATCAAGGTGCCTTAAAGTTGATCCAGAAATTATCTAAGGGACACGACAGCGAAGCCAGTCTTCACTATCAGTGGGCACACTGCCTTGATAACCTTGGAGAATATGAAGAGGCTTTGACACACTATAATCGCGCACTGGAAATTAATCCGGACCACACTAATTCGCTATTTCGACTTGCTTACTATTATGATCTAAACGGAGATGACGAAAACGCATTTGAGTACTATAAAAAATGTGTAGAGAACGCTCCGTTATACACCAATGCCATGCTTAATCTGGGTCTGCTATATGAAGACAATGATGATTATGAAAAAGCGATTTCCTATTATTATGCAGTTTTGCAATCATATCCGAACCATGAGACTGCAAGGCTTTTTCTAAAAGACGCAATAGCCGGTATGAATATGCTTTATGACGATGATAAGGTTAAGAAGCAGGATAAAGAAACCGAAGTATTAAACATTCCAATCTCAGATTTTGAACTTTCTGTTAGAAGTAAAAATTGTTTGGAACGCATGAATATACTAACACTGTTAGACTTAACAAAAGTTACCGAGTTTGAACTATTATCATATAAAAATTTTGGAGAGACTTCTTTAACCGAAATAAAAAATATACTTAACCAGAAAGGGTTGCGCCTTGGACAGGCGGTTGAATCGGATTTATTTATTGATGCAGATACCAGTGGAAACGAAGACAACTTACCTAAAACCATTTCTGATATGGAACTTTCTGATGAATGTAGGAATGCCATTGAAGAGATGGGTATTGAGACAATAAATGATTTGGCATCAAAAACAGAAATCGAACTTTTAGAGCGAGATAATTTTACGCAAGCATATGTCGATGAAATAATTAACCAACTGGATACGTTTGGATTAAAACTTCATAGCGGGAACAACGTAGGCGGAGTTGTTGATATAATTTAGTATCAGGCCGCCTATTTGACAAATCTCATGAAACTTATGATGATCTTCATTAGTTAGCTTACCCACTCGTCTATTTAAATACATAAATTTTCCACATTTTTAAGTATAAAACAGTTCCAGTAATTTAACTGGCAAAACGTTGCCAATTTTGTATTTTTATTATAACAACTATATTTGACATTAGTTAAATGTTTGATTTTATTTATGGTAATATAGCACACAAAACACCTACTACCGCAACAATTGAAACTAATGGTATAGGATATAAAATACATATACCACTATCAACTTTTGAGAAAATATCTAATAAAGAAAGTACGAAATTATTCACAAAGCTTACTATTAGAGATGACGAAATAAAGATATATGGGTTTTTCTCATTAGAAGAAAGAAATCTGTTTAATTTGCTTCTTTCCGTAAATGGAGTTGGCTCTAATGTGGCGCTCACGATACTATCAAGTAGTTCAATTAGTCAATTTGGAAGCTATGTTGTCAGCAATGATTCGAAATCATTACAGCGTATTAAGGGTATTGGTAAAAAAACGTCAGAAAGAATAATATTAGAATTGAAGGAAACTATAAAGTGCATTTTACCTGATTCAAAATCTTCGACAGATACAAAGAATACAGCAATAATTTCAGATGCGGTAATGGCGATGATTTCACTCGGATACGCAAAGCCTGAAGCGGAAAAGGCCGTGAATAAAGCTTCTGATAATGTTGATCCGACAGAAGGAATTGAAGTACTTATCAAAGAAGCCTTAAGTTGCGTATAATGTAAAGTCGAATATGGTTTTAGTGGACCAGATGTCAAGGTGTTTTAAACATGTCTGATAATAATATCCTTTCTAGTGATAGTGCTCCAGAAGATAGTAATCTTGATATTGAGCTACGGCCAAAAAGATTTTCTGATTTCATTGGGCAGGAATCAATAAAAAAAAATCTGCATATTTATATTGAAGCCTCTAAGAAGAGAGGAGATGTACTCGACCATATTCTATTTTCAGGTTCGCAAGGGTTAGGGAAGACAACGCTTTCACAAATCATTGCTAATGAAATTAATGTTGACATTAAAGCAACTTCAGGGCCGATCCTTGACAAACCAGGTGATCTTGCCGGTATATTAACTAATTTGCAACATGGAGATATCTTATTTATAGATGAAATCCACAGATTAAACAAAACAACAGAAGAATATCTCTATTCAGCAATGGAAGATTATTCCATTGATATTCTGATAGATCAGGGACCAAGTTCCAGGTCTGTAAAGATCACTCTTCCACGTTTTACGCTTGTTGGAGCAACAACACGAGAAGGATTGTTAACACCATCCTTTCGTGCCAGGTTTGGCGTACTGGAAAGACTGGATTTTTATCCATGGAATGAGTTAAAAGAGATTGCTATTAAATCTGCCAAAACTTTGAAAATAGAAATTAATGAAAAAGGCGCCGAGATGATTGCAAAAAGTTCTAGGGGTACACCAAGAATTGTAAACAGATTCATAAGGCGAATCAGAGATGTTGCACAGGTAAAAGGCAGCAACAAAATTACAGAAAGTATTGCAAAATTAGGTTTTGATATGTTGGGTGTAGACAAAGATGGCTTTGGCGACTTAGACAGAAAAATATTAAACGCTATTATACAGCATGGTGGCGGTCCTGTTGGATTAAAGACAATAGCAGTTTCCGTAAATGAACAGGAAGACACAATAGAAGAAGTTTATGAACCTTTTCTGATTCAAAAAGGCTATTTGAGCAAAACACCTCGAGGTAGAATTGCAACACAAAGAGCTTATGAATACATGGGGCATAAGACAGTCACAGGAAAACAAAGTACTCTTTTTTGATTAAATGACAAATCTTCTACTACATATTTGCTGTGCAGGTTGTCTCTGTGCACCTCTTGATGAATTAAGGAGTGAGGGAATCAACGTCCATGGTTATTTCTATAATCCCAATATTCATCCATTATTGGAATTCAGAAAAAGACTTAAAGCTGTTCACATTTTCCAGGAAAGCGATCCGATAGAAATAGATTATTGTGAAGAATATGGATTGCGAGAATATCTGAGTGAAGTTAATTATGAAGGAGACAACAGGTGTGAAGATTGCTATAGATTGAGACTCAGGACAACAGCACACCATGCAAAAGAAAAAGGGTTTGATTCTTTCTGCTCAACATTGCTTTTTAGTAAACAGCAAGATCACGAAAAGATAAGAGAGATAGGAGAGCAAATAGCAGAGCAGGTAGGAATACCTTTTGAATATAGAGATTACCGGCATTTATGTGAGTGCAGCCAGAAAATAGCAAAAAAGAAAATGCTCTATAGGCAATCGTATTGTGGTTGTATTTTCAGTGAATTTGAAAGATATAAAGATACAACACGTAACTTATACGAAGGTTGGAAACTAAAAGAGAATTTGGCAAATAGTAACACTCAGAAAGAGGGAAAACTGAATTGCCCATAAGCAAGGCGAAAATCAAATACGCCTTCATCGGTCTGGTTTTTGTTTTTTTATCAATTGCATTGCTTGTTTCATGTTTAAGCACTGACAATAATTCAGAGGCCGTATATAAATATGACAATTACTTAGAAAACCCACCGAACATTCGTGTTCTTTTACATAAGAATATAAAAGAGATTCAAATTGAAATTAATCAACCTTATAGTATTTCAGATTTCAAGAGTAATGAATTACTGGCTAACAGAGCAAATTTAATCAAGTCAGTCATATATTTAAAATCAGGTGACTTTAGAACAAGGCCTCTTACATCTGATGCTACTCACAATGCTGCAACTACTTTTGCAAAAGCAAAAGGAAATGTCGCTATTTCTACTAATAATGGTTTTGTAAAATTAAACAAATCTAAGTATTGTGGAAAACTTGTATTAGTTCCTAAAAAAGACGATAGATTCTCCATATTAGAAGAGATCGGTATAGAAGAATATTTGCCCGGAGTTGTTGAAGGAGAAATGCCAAGTAAGTGGAAAGATGACGCAATACAGGCACAGGTAATTGCCGCACGGACTTATGCCATTTATCAGAGAAAAATAAAAAGTAATGCCCTTTACCACATTAACATACAGGATCTCGCTTATAACGGTTCTTACATGAACCTGGCAAAAACAAAAGAAATAGTAGATAAATCGAGAGGCACTGTCATGGTATATGATTGGAAACTGTTCCCAGGATATTTCCACAGTACATGTGGAGGTCATACGGAAGATATCAATCTGGTTTTTAATCTCAAGAGTATACCACCTTTAAGCGGTGTAGATTGTGGATATTGCAATAAATCCAAATATTATCGCTGGGAAAAGACGCTTGGAAAGAATGAAATAGAAAACAAACTAAATGTTCCCAAATCTAAAGTTAAAAAAATACGTAATATAACCACTGAAGAAATTGGACCAGGCGGTCACTGTTCTACAATAAAGATTGAACATGCGGGAGGAACAAAAAGAGTTAATGCAAACGATTTCAGGCTTATAGTCGGTCCAAGTAACCTTCGCAGCACTTCGTTTAGTATCAAAAACAATAAAGACTCATTTGTTTTCAAAGGTAGCGGATGGGGACACGGTGTTGGTTTATGTCAGTATGGAACACAAAATATGGCAAAATCCGGATTTAAATGGTTTGACATTTTGAGACATTATTATCCGGAAATAGATCTGGTAAAAATTTATTAAGAAATATATTATAGTGGAGGTTTTGTTTGCATTTCAGGCTTTTAGCCTCGGACAATAATTCAAAAGCAAGATGTGGGGAAATAACTACCAATCATGGTTTAATCCCTACTCCAGCTTTTATGCCAGTTGGAACGCAGGCAACAGTAAAGGCCTTAACACCTTATCAGTTAAAAGAAGTAAAGGTACCAGCTTTACTGTGCAACGCTTACCATTTATACCTGAGACCGGGAGATGATGTTGTAAAAAAACTTGGCGGGTTGCATAAATTTATGAATTGGGACGGAGCAATAATTACCGATAGCGGTGGTTATCAGGTTTTCTCTCTCGCAAGCTTAACGAAAGTAACAGATGACGGTGTTGAATTTCAGTCTCCTATAGATGGATCCAGAAAATTTTTAAATCCTGAAATAGTAATGGATATACAACATTCGCTAGGAGCTGATATTATAATGGCTTTCGATGAGTGTCTACCCTACCCATGTGAAAAGGACAGAGTCAAGCAATCCATGTACAGAACGGTAAAATGGGCAAATCGATGCCTCAAGGCTCATAACAGTGAGGCCCAAGATCTGTTTGCCATAGTACAGGGAAGTGTTTTTAAGGATATTCGTAAAGAATGTGCTGATAGATTGGTAGAAATGGAATTCAGCGGATATGCAATTGGAGGCTTGAGTGTTGGTGAAGGGAATCTGCTGATGAATGAAGTGCTTGAATACACAGCACCACGCTTGCCGGAAGATAAACCTCGATATCTGATGGGGGTTGGGTTCCCGATAGACATTCTGGATGGAATTGAACATGGAATTGATTTGTTTGATTGTGTAATACCGACGAGAAACGGCAGAAATGGCTGTGCTTTCACTTCAGAGGGCAAACTGAAAATTCGTAATAGTGGTTATAAGGCTGACGAAAGACCACTTGATGAAGATTGTCATTGTTATACTTGCAAAAATTTTTCAAGAGCGTATATTAGGCACTTGCTTACTGCAAATGAGATTCTGGGACTGAGCCTTATGTCTTTACATAATATATGTTTTTTTGAAAACTTAATGGAAAGAGCTAGACAATCAATAATTGAGGGTAATTTTAAGAGCTTTAAGGCTCAATTTCTTTCAAGACAATAGAAAATTTTTCTTATTAAGAATCATCACATTTTTTTAGGAGATATTTAATGGATTTTTTAATGGCAAAGCAAGGTAATCCTATTTTACAATTTGTGCCGATTTTGATTATAGTATGTCTGATTATGTGTTTTCTATTCCGCAAATCGATGAAACAAATACCAAGATTTTTTACAGCACTTTTTGATTTTTCTTTTGATAGGTCAGTCACCACAAAAATAATTAAATTTGGTTATGGTTTTGTTGTTGTATTTGCGGGTCTTTGTGGAATAGGCTACATTATCATTAGTTTTAATTCCTCATTGGAAGTTGATATAGGAGCCTTAATCTGGTCACCATTTATGTATTTGATTATTATAATTTTTACGCGTATATTCCTAGAAACGTTGATTAGCATATATCACATTTCAGAAAACACAGCACAGATAGCTGAACAGGGCAAGCAACGGAATGTCGTTTAAAAAGATTAAATAGTTAGCAAGCCATCTTTTTCATACTGAAAAGAATGGTCACAAGTAATATTCATCACATTTTTTAGGAGATTTATTGATGGAATTTTTAATGCAGAATCAAGCTAATGTTGGCCCCATGAAGACATTTCTGCCGCTTATGATTATAATGTTTGCAGTTATGTATTTCCTCATTATCAGACCTCAAAAACAAAAAGAGAAAAAAAGGCTGGAAATGATAACAAATGTAAGAAAACAGGATAGAATAGTAACTGCTGGAGGTGTACACGGTGTTGTCGTAACCGTAAAGGAAAATGATGTCATAATTCGGGTTGACGATGCAAAAGATGTTAAAATTAAAGTTGATAAAAGTGCTATAACTTCCGTAAGTGTACCGAAAGGCGAAAAGGAAGAGGCATAAATATAATATATGATTATAAGAGCTAAGGAGATAATTTAGATGCCAAAGAATTTGAGATGGAAGATACCACTGATCGTAGTACTTATTGCTATTGCTATAATGGCGTTATGCCCAGTTGCGGATAAGCCAATAAAGTCAGAAAATATTACAGAAATTAACGGCAAAGTAACTGACCGTACTATAATAGATGACTCATTCTTTGGTTTCCTATTTAAAAATCTGATAAAGAAAGAAATAATAGTAAATAAAGAAACGAATGATAAAGGCGAAACCGTAATCCACAAGAAAGTAGATTACATAGCTAAAGGACAAATAAAACTCGGTCTTGATTTAAGGGGAGGTTCTGAACTCCTGTACAAAATCAAGGTTGATGAATCGGATCAACGTTCTGGTCTGACAGATGAAGTAATCGCTTTGTTAGAAAAAAGGATAGATCCACAGGGAGTGCTGGAATACAGACTACAGCAACAGGGTATGAGAAGAATTCTCATACAGGTTCCAGGCGCAACTAAGAGTGAAATTGACAGTCTTAAGAAAAGAATTACCCGACTTGGAAAACTTGAATTCAGACTGGCAGCAGCGCCTGACAGTAGCGAATTCGGTGATGCTAAAGCGGGAAAAGCGGTACCGGGTTTTTACAAGCATTGGATTAGAAAGAAAAAAGGGGAAGTAGCAGATACGCAGGACTGGTATCTGGTACGAAACAAAATTGAAATTACTGGTGAGCATCTTACCAGAGTTTTTCCAGATCGTAAGGACATCAAGCCTGTCATAGGATTTGAGTTCGACCAGGCAGGCAGATCGAAATTTGGACGATTAACGGAACGTAGTATAGGAAAACCATTGGCAATAATCCTTGACGGAACACTTTATTCCGCTCCGATAATACGCGACAGAATTCCCGGCAAAGGAATCATAGAGGGTAATTTTACGCAAGAGGAAGTTAATGATCTGATCGCGGTTATGCGCGCAGGAAGCCTTCCGGCAGACCTTGAACTGGAAATGGAAACCACTGTAGGTCCCAGTCTGGGAAAAGATTCAATTCATAGAGGTCTCTTAGCCGGTATAATTGGCGGTATATTTGTCATAATCTTTATGTTCGCCTATTACTTTGGGGCGGGAGCAGTAGCAAATGCCACCTTTATTCTCAACATATTTTTTGTTGTAGGATCTCTGGCAATACTAAATGCAACCCTTACACTCCCAGGTATTGCAGGCCTCGTTTTAATGATAGGTATGGCAGTTGATGCAAATGTATTGATCTTTGAACGAATTAGAGAAGAGAAGAACAGAGGTAAGACAATAAGACTTGCCGTTAAAAATGGATATGAAAGAGCTTTTACAACAATCGTTGATTCAAATATAACGACATTAATTACTGCACTTATTTTGTATGCGGTAGGGACCGGACCGGTAAAAGGTTTTGCAATAGTTTTGATTGCAGGTCTTTTGATCAACATGTTTACAGCCGTATTTGTTACCAGGGTAATATTTGAAATATTCCTTGGTGCAGGCATCATGAACAAATTTTCGATGATGCAGTTTTTCAAAAAACCACAAACTTCTTTTGTCTGTTATCGTCGTATTTCCATGATTGCCTCACTTGTTTTAATTGTAATAGGTATGTCAGTATTTGCAATAAGGGGTAAAGACAACTATGATATCGACTTTACCGGCGGAACACTTATCCAATTAAAGCTGAATAAACCGACACCTGTCGGTGATATTCGAAAGAAATTAGAAGTTGTAGGTTATCCTAACGCTGAAGTTCAGAATATATGGACAAGCAATGATGCGACTTCTGCATCAAACGATTCAACAGAATTCGGAATAAGAATCAAGAGCTTAAACGAAGATAAATCCGTACAAAAAGTTGCTGATGACATACAACACGTAGTTGATAAAAAGTTGTTTAAAGACATAAATTTCAGCAAACCTTCAAATTATCAGTTAACATTGAACGAGCCTGTTGATGAATTTGTAATCCAAAATTACCTTACAGAGGCTGGTTATGGAAGTGATAATATTCTTTCCTTATATCCTGTTGCAAAGAGTGGAAAAAAATATTCAATAAGAATTGGCGGTTTATCACAGAAGATTTCCAGAACGGACACAATAATCAATGTGACAGACGTGCTTACAGATCTCGTTGAAATACAATCACTAAAACCACTCTATAGTGATATAAAGGATGAGCTCCCAGATATTACAGCCGAAGGGAGAGGCGCACAATTCAGGTCCATATCCACGATGGATATAGATCTGAAAAAAGCTGTAGATCCGAACATCCTGGAAATCACACTTAAGAATGCAGGGCATAAAGATATTGTCGTCTCAACAAGGCAGAATTCCAGAAGAGGAGTCGCTTCCAGGAAATTACAAGTTGCTGGGCCGAGAGATGTACTGGAAACTATTAAACTAACAGTCAGTTCCTTAAGTACGCCTCCAATAATGGTAGTTGACAATTCCTCAATCCAAATTGAATTTAAAAATAATATTGATGAAGATACTTTAAGAAAAAGGTTTGCAAATTCAAAGCTCTTAAAAAATAAAATTGGTGAAATAACCGGTATGGATATAACTGCCAATGAGTATATGATTGGCATGAAAGCATTAAATGCGGCAAAGATACAGGAAAAGATACGAGACGATTTATTTGTAACCTTTAAAGACAGGTTTTATGCTGAAGGTACAGATACTGAAGCGTCTAAACCTGATCCATTTAAAAGGGTCGTAAGTATTGGATCAACGGTTGCTGGTGAAATGAAGAGCAGAGCAGCTCTTGCCCTGTTTTTTGCATGCATTGCAATCATCATTTATATATGGTTCCGATTCGGTGAGCTTAAATTTGGTGTATCTGCTGTTATAACCCTTGTACACGACGTCTTAATTACTGTCGGAGCAGTTGCAGTAGCGGATCATTTCGGAAACGTATTTGGTGACGTAAAACTTAATCTTCCAATGGTCGCCGCATTTCTGACACTAATTGGGTATTCTTTAAATGACACGATTGTGCTGTTTGACCGAATAAGAGAGAACCTTGTCGGCAAGAATAAATCAATAACAAAAGAGTTGGTTAACAACAGTATTAACCAGAACCTTAATCGAACGATCATCACATCACTAACAACATTTGGTGTAGTCGCTGCCCTATTCTTTGTCGGAGGCACTGCGATACACGGGTTTGCTTTTGTTATGATGGTGGGAGTTGTCGTCGGTACTTACTCTTCTATTTTTATTGCCAGTCCAATCCTGCTTGATTGGATAATCGTTAAAAAGGTCTTTAAGATAATTATAATTATTATCTTTTTCCCAATTTGGATTGCATACAGGCTCTTGCATAAGACACCAGAGTCTTCAGGCACCTTAACTGCACCGTCTACGCCAAAAGGACCAATTGCACCAAAGGCGCCTACAGCACCAAAAGGAGCAAAGGGCTCGAAAAAGTCAAAAGGTCCGAAAGGAAAAAGAATTAAACCTTCCAGTGCATAATAAAAATTTTCTAGATAGAAAGGTAATCTATGAGAAGAGACAATCAAATCGGAGTAATACTTGGTATTGTAATACTGGTAATTATTGGTGTGTTTCTTAGTACAAGAACGTCTGACAATGAAACGGTAATACCGGATTTGGTTTTGTCTGAAGATGTAAGACAGGAATCTGAAATTGAAGAAATTGATATAAATAAAATTACTAAAATATCAGAAAATTCTGAACAGAAAGAAGCTTCGTCTGTAGAATATCCTTCAGACGAAGCAGTGGTAAAGGAAGAACTTGTAAAACCAACACAACCAGAGGAGCAACCGGAACAAACTCTTGTTGAAACCGCCAATGATGATACTTCATTAGAAGGTAAATGGGAAGGGATTGCGCAAGAAGTTGCAGAAGAAATAGTTGAAGAAGAAACAGTTGAAGAACCTGAATTATCGGAAAAAGCTGAAGTAATAGTGGATGCCGAAATAGCACATAGATTTCCATCTACGGAAGAGACAGTTATACCAGAAGCAGAACAACAAACATCATCTTATGGTTTCTCTAACGATATTATTTATAAAGTACAGTCGAATGATAGTCTCATTAAAATAGCGAGAAAACATTACGGAGATGATAAGAAATGGACCAGAATATATGAAGCAAACAGGGATAGTATGCCAGATCCTAATGCCCTTTATGTTGGCCAGGAATTGTTGATACCAAATAGTAGCCTTGGAAAAGAAGCAGATCAAGCTTTCCAAACATCAGCGAGAAAAAAGTCAAACAGAGAAAGATCTGCTAACGTCAACACCCACACGGTAGAAGCAGGAGATACACTTTATCGTCTTGCGGAAAAGTACTATGATGACCCTACCGTATGGATTGAGATCTATGAGGCAAATGAAGACACAATAGAAGATAAGGGATTATTGAAAAAGGGTCAAATCCTTATCATTCCAAAGCTATAGTTGATTCTTTGTGTAGAGATGCATATTGCTCAAGCAAACAGGATTATACAACACTTGACATTCTGAGTAAGTGTTACAAAAGTTTCTTTTTTCTACTTTTCTCAGCTAATCAAGACTGAGATTTTTCATTTCTGATACTCATTCAGAATGACAAGACTCAACAACAAATCGTCTGTGAAATGTTGAATTAATCTTTATTAATAACGAAAATTGTATAAGTATACACGAAAGGAAACGCATGAATTCCATCTTTACAATAATTGATTTCTTCAAATTTATAAAAATAACTACTATTGCAATTTTCTTCATATCACTTGGAGTTGGAATTAATACGATCAACGCACAAGTAAATAAAAAAGAGCATTCCATGTTTATGCACGATCTTAAACATACTGGTCTCAGCGCATATCAAGATGCACAAATAAATAGATTAAAATGGAATACAATAACAGGCAATGAAATCTGGTCCTCTCCTGTAGTAGGCTCTGACAACATTGTTTATGTCTCAAGTACAGACGGCAATATTTTCGCATACAATCATGATGGAACTGAAAAGTGGCACTATAGAACAGGAGATGAGCTTTACAGTACTCCTGCAGTCGGTCCTGATGGAACTATATATGTTGGTGGCAAAAACAAAAAACTTCTAGCTCTTAAACCGGACGGAAAGATCAAATGGGTGTACTTTGTTGGTTCTGAAGTATATTCTTCACCTGCAATCAACAGAGATGGAACAATATATATTGGAGCATGGGATGGGAAACTGTATGCAATTAATCCCAATGGAACATTGAAGTGGGCATACAGCACTGCAGCTCACATCCTTTCCTCATCACCAGCTATTGGTGATGATGGCATGGTGTATATTGGATCACAAGATGGGCGTATATATGCAATAAACCATGAAGGACGAATCAAATGGAGCTTCATGACAGAGGGCAAGATTGATTCTTCTCCATCACTGAGCAAAGACGGTATTTTATACATTGGATCACAAAACGGCAAGCTTTTCGCTTTAGACTCTAATGACAAAGGGAAGCTAATATGGGAATATAACATTGGTTCGAGAGTAGATGCCACACCTGCCATCAGCGCTGATGGAATAATCTATGTTGGAGCAAAAAATGGAAATCTGTACGCAATTAATCCCAATGGCACATTGAAGTGGACTTACAATACCGGCAAAACAATAACTTCTTCAGCTACTATAAGCGCAGACGGAATAATCTTCATAAGCTCATGGAATGGTGTACTATATGCCATTAATCCTGACGGCACATTAAAAGAGAAACAGGATGTATCACGTTTCCCAATACTTTCATCACCATCTATCGATTCGAACGGTACTGTATATATAGGAAGTACTGACTGGAAAGTATATGCATTCAGTAAATGATTAATTATATTTAATTATTTACTGCTGTCTGCTATTTTTTTTAAACCAGAGATAGTTTCATCAATCTCTTCCATCGTATTAAAATATCCGGGACTAATCCTTACCATACCTTCCGGAAATGTGCCTACTCTGCGATGAGTGTGAGGCGCACAATGCATCCCGGACCGTACCGCTATATTAAATGTATTGTCTAAAATAGCACCAACCTCACTCGGTTTTAATCCTTTTATATTTATCGAGACAATCCCTACCTTTCTGTCTCCATCCAGGCATCCGTAGATCTCGAACCGATGATCAGTCTCCAGTGCCCTTATCATCCGCAGCACAAGTTTGCGTTCGTGTTGTCCTATTTTGTCAATACCCTCTTTAATACAAAACTCTAAACCGGTTTTCAGACCGATTATTCCAACTGAATTTGGAGTTCCGCTTTCTAACTTATATGGGAATGTATCAGGTTGTGAGAGTGATTCAGGCTCAAATCCGGTACCACCTTCTCTCCATGCCCTCAGGTCTACCCTCTCTCCTACATATAATCCCCCGCTTCCCGGTGGACCATAAGGTCCCTTGTGTCCGGTAAATGCAAGCATATCTATATTATAATCTTCAACATCTATCCTGCAGACTCCCATAGTCTGCGCTGCATCAACCATAAAGAGAAGATCTCTTTCACGAGCTATCTCCCCTATCTCCCTGATCGGCTGTATAGTTCCCAGTACATTAGAGGCGTGAGTACAGATAATCAATTTTGTATTTGATCTGATCGCCTTCTCAATATCATCTGCATCGATAAATCCATCATCAGAATTTTCTACTCTCGTCACGGTGATTATTCCCTTATTTTCAAGGCCACCCAACGGCCTTGAAATAGAGTTGTGTTCAAGTTTGCTCGTTATTACATGATCACCTTCGCTTAACAACCCCTTTATGCCCATATTAAGCGCGTCTGTAGCACTGAAAGTAAATATCATCCTCTCAGTATTATTTATACCCAGTAGCTTCGACACAACAACCCGTGTTTTCTCTATCTCCTGCTCTGCTTCAACCGACATGCGGTGTCCGGCACGTCCCGGATTTGCGCCCTTCTCTCTCAGGAATTTATCCATTGCCTCGTATACACACTCCGGTTTTGGGAATGTAGTAGCTGCGTTGTCCAGATATATCATAATAGCTTAATAAACTTTTTTAATAATTTTGGTAAAGTATTTTATTGTAGAGTTTTGCATGACAGGAGTTACATACCAAGATATTTTGAATACAAATTTTTTGCAATACTCGAATCCGCGGTACCCGTAATTATTGCCCTTCCATCAGGAAAAACCGTAAACTCATGATTTTTCACTTTAAATTTCAACATGAAACTATTACGACTTACGTCTGCTATAGGTTGCAACCGTTGTTCTAATTGTTCCAGATCGATGTTACCGGTATTTCGAGACATCACCTGTACGGCTTTCTTTCCACAGAGAAAAGTGGTCATAACCCCATCCTTAGCCTCCAGAAGGTTATAATTGTGTAACTTGCACGTCGGGCAATTGCTTCCTTCTTTCAATCCTGAAATATCAATCTGTTTGAGTTTTACATCCCACACATCAATCTCTAGCAGTTTTTTATTTACTGAATCATAGTCTTTAGTCAAAATCTTGATTGCCTCCGTTGCTTGAAAAGATGCTATAATTCCTGCAATTGGTCCGATCACTCCCGCAGTATCACATGTCGGAAACGAGCCTATCTGAGGCATTGTTTCAAAAATACACCTCAGGCAGGGTGTCTCAGAAGGTATAATATTCATTGTCAGCCCCCTACTCCCTATACATGCACCATAAATCCACGGAACACTATTCTTTACACAAAAATCATTAATCAAAAACCTTGTTTCAAAATTATCAGTACCATCAATAATGATGTCAACATCTTTAGTTAATTCATCTATATTGGAATAATTAATATCACTAACAATTCCTTCTATTCTTATTGTAGTATTAATCTTCTGAAGTTTTTTTTCTGCCGCTATTGCCTTAGGGAGATTATTTGAAATATCATTTTCATCAAAAAGTATTTGCCTCTGCAAATTACTCTCTTCAATAAAGTCCCTGTCAATAATCCTAATATGTCCGATACCAGCCCGCGTAAGATAGCTGGAGGAAACAGTTCCCAGAGCTCCACATCCAATCACTAGAGCGGAGCTGTTCATCAATATTTCTTGACGTCCTTCACCTATATGTTGAAAAAGAATCTGACGTGAATATCTTTCATTATATTGTTCCATGAGTTTTTACATAGCACAGCGTAACCGCAACCAGGTTTAACGTACCTAGCCAACCGGTTAGCCGTTCGAATGTGAAGTGAACTAAAGTACCTAAAGATAAAAGATTTTGGAAATACGAATCGATATAATTACTCAAAAGTGAAGTATGCCAAATAGATGGTAATTTAACTTCCACCCAGATTGAAAAGTTTGTGTAGTCCCATCCTTCAGTCTTAATAGCTATTAAAAAGGGACAAAGCATTAATTAATTATCAATAGATACAAAAAAAGCTTGTCGTTATTTATAACGCAAGCTTTTTTATGTAGAATATATCTGGAGAAAATTATTTCTTTATTTACCGTTTATTATGATATTCAGAAAACACTCAAACATCCTGAATCACCAGTAGCAATAGCCTTCTCCCTCTTATACTTTATCTTTGGATTGCTCCTTGTCCGAATCCCGCAATCCAGGAATTCAACATATCGCACATGATCCCAAATGATAAAAATATTAAACAGCTTCAACTTCCTTAATTTACCGCTTCAACTTCCTTAATTTCAGGACAATCTTCCTTCACTCTAACCTCTATTCCCTGTTTGAGTGTCATTAGCGCACTTGGGCAAGTCCCGCAAGCTCCCTGCAATCTCACCTGTACGATTCCATCTTCTACAGCAACAAGCTCTACATTTCCACCATCTGCCATTAAAGCAGGTCTAATAGAGTCTAGTGATTTTTCAACTCTTTCCATTAAGTCTGACATTATCAGTTACTCCTTCTATTTAATATTCTAAAAAAATAATTTCAAATTAAGTGTCTTAACGTTCCAAGGTTAATTTTAATTGATAAGCAATAAGAAGATTTACCTGTAAAAGGTTTACTCCACCCCCGCTGACTTCTTTTTAATAGCTTCATTCAGCTCATCAATAATTTTCTCAGGTTCAATATTATGCATCATAGCACCAAAAGCAATATCTTCTATCTTCGAACCCGGGCAGGTAAAGCAACCGGAACCAAAATACTTCTGGAAGACAGGCTCGGTTTCTGGATACTTAGAAAATATTTCTCCAATAGTTGATTTCTTGGTAATTATGATGGTTTCATCACTCATAATATTTACCTCAAAACTTAAATTAATCTTCCTTGGGTTTCCTTATACTAAAAAGAATATTCGTAACAAACATAATAATCCCTACCGCATTCATTACTGCAAATACCCTTTCCGGTACCTTGGTACATCCATATCTACTAAGTCCCCACGTACTCACAAAACCAACTAAAGCTATATTTGCGACCCAAAAGTGTATAATAGCCAATTTTGGAAATGCTACAGGATTACCGTTAAACCTGGGAAGAATGTGATATCCCACCCCGTAAATCATCATCGCCATCCACCCCAGCATCATTAAATGAACATGAGCTTGAAATAACTGATGCTGGTTAATTTTACTAAACATGAAATGGACACCAATTAATGCGGCAATGGCAAAATATATCACACTCATACGTATAAAATTTCTTGCTACCGGGTCCAATATATGCCCCTTTCTTTATTACTATAACATAAATTTAAAGCTACAAACTATCTCAATTCCCTACTTTTGTCAATAAAAAAATGAGTATAAAACACTTACTTTATAATACGAAAGTCTTTAGATTTATTATACATACAGTAATAATTTGATATGATTATAGATTAGATTTAGTAAAAAAAAAGAGAGCAAATAATCATTGAGATATGGAATGGAAACTTCAATATAGTTGTTTAATCAATGAAGTATATACAGGAAATTGATTCATACCAAAAGGTACGAGCTGTCCGGCTGGGCAGTCGGATACAACAATTTTATCAAAATAAATTGCCTTTTTGGTTACAGCAAAAAGACTGTACAAATTCACGTAATGAGCAACGTTAGATATGTGTTCTGTCTAAGCATCCTTACAATGCTCAATATCAGAACTGCTCTGCCGACTTAAAGTATTCCTAAAATCTTATAAAGTGCCAGACATTGACATTACTTTATAGAAACCACTTACCCGCACTTTTCTTTAAACACTCAACAATAGGTTACCATCACGATAAAAACCATATCCATTGACTGCACTCCTGATGACATCACACTGAACGGAGTTGATGTGTTATCAACATTGAATTTCCTATGTATGAACTTCGCCGAGTGCTGTTACATTAAACTTGTTTCATTTGCATAATTTTTGCCATATAATATGCTAACGTATAGTTATATAAACTATAGTCATTACGCTTTAATTAAAATATTTTACTATTAAATCAGGATATCACTCTTAAACTTTTCATTTGAGGAAATTTCGTGATACGACAATTAAACTTTCAGTTAGTGCTAAAGCGATTTTTACTTATTTTCTTACCTTTGTTGGCATTGGTGAGTACCATTGTAGCACTATTTTATTACATTGAAGCTAAAAATGCGAAAGCAGAAAGACGCATTTTTGAAACCAATGAGCTTAATTATGTAAATCTGCAATTGAAAACAATTATTAATGATTTCAATATGATAAAGTCCGATTTGATGGTACTTATCGGTCATCATGAAATGTATAAGATGCTTGAAACAGGAGAAGTTCATCATACACAAGCCCTTGCTAAAGAGTTTCTCTTGTTTTGCGATGCAAAGGGTATTTATGATCAGCTACGCTTACTGGATGAAAAAGGCATGGAAATTCTAAGGATTAATTATAATAATGGCAAGCCATACATCGTGCCGAAAGATCAACTCCAAAATAAGGGAAAGCGTTATTATTTTGAAGACACATTCAGTCTCAATGAAAAAAATGTGTTTGTATCACCATTCGATCTGAATATTGAAGGAGGAGAGATTGAGCAACCACCAAAACCAATGATTCGCTTCTGCACTCCAGTCTTTGACAGCAAAGGGCGAAAAAGAGGTATTGTGGTACTGAATTATTTAGGAGAGAACCTGATCAATGAACTTAAAACGGCATCAGCTAGTGCTCCTGGTCATGTTATGCTTGTTAATTCTGCTGGATATTGGCTACTGGGAATCAAGCCTGAAGATGAATGGGCTTTTATGTACGAAGACAGAAAAGTCCTCACATTATGCAATACTTATCCAAATGCATGGCAACGGATTTCTTTGAACGAGTCGGGGCATTTTTACAATACCGAAGGGTTATTTACTTTTGAAACGGTGTCTCCCCTCTTTCAGGGTTGGAAATCTTCATCCGGTTCCGGCAAAGCCTTTGAAAGAAGCGATAAAGACTTAAAGGCAAATGAGTACACCTGGAAGATAATATCACACGTTACCCCTGGTATTTTAAGTGCAAGACTGGGTAATTATACAGTAATTCTCCTCTCAATATATGGGGTTGTGATCACATTGATAGGGTGTGGTTCCTGGATTGTGGCTAATTCTGGCGTACGTCGAAAGATCGCAGAAAGGATGCTAAGAGAGAGTGAAAAACTTCTCAATGAAGCGCAGCATATAGCTAAAACAGGAAGTTGGGAGTATAACTTAGAGAACAATCAGATTAACTGTTCTTATGAACAATACCGAATATTTGGATACGAACCAGATGAAATAGACCTGACATTTGACAATATACTAAAGACTATCCATCCGGATGATCGTAAAGCTTTTTTAGAAAATTATCGCAGATGTATTAAGGTAGATAGTACATACAGTAACGAATATCGGATTATTAAACCTGATGGTTCCGAGCGTGCCGTTTATTCAAAAGCAAAACTAATACGTGACCGTTCAGGAAAATTAACTAAAATGCTGGGAACAATTCAGGACATTACCGAACACAAGAAGATGGAAGAGGCACTCTTGCAATCTGAGAAGCTAAAGTCAATTGGTACAGTAACCACCGGTATTGCCCATGAGTTTAATAATATACTCGCGATTATATCGGGTAATATCCAGTTAGTGGAAGATAGCTATAAAGATCATGCAGAATTGACTGATGCTCTTTGCACTATTCAGAAGGCGGTAGATGACGGAGCCGAAATATCCAGTAAGATGCTTAAATTTACCAAGGTAATAAATGACGACAAAAAAGTAAAACCTTTTGATATAAGGGATATAATCAGGCAATCTATTGATTTTACAATGCCCAGATGGAAGAATATGGCCCAGGCTAACGGCATAAATTACCACTTTGACAAAGAGGACATGAAGACGGTTACTCCCGTTTTGTGTAATCCTACAGAATTAAGAGAGGTATTCATAAATATAATTAACAATGCGCTTGAGGCAATGCCTGATGGTGGTACTATCACCGTGGCAACACGGTGTATTCTGAGCGAGGTGTCGGGAGTAGAGAGCAAGAAAGAGAATGTCTCCGAACTCCTCACTCCGAACGCCAAACCTAAGGGTGATTTTGTTGAAATTACCTTTACAGATACCGGTAAAGGGATGACTAAAGATGTAATAAAGAATGTATTTGATCCTTTTTTTACGACAAGGAGACCGGAAGGAACAGGATTGGGCTTGAGTATTTCTTATGGCATAATTACCAGGCATGGCGGTAAGATAGATGTAGAAAGCAAGCTAGGAAAAGGTACTACTTTTACCCTGCGACTACCAACAACCATAAAAACGGTAAGTCAAAAAGAGGCTCCTTTGCTAGAGCAAAAAATAAAAATTAAAGAGCTCTGTATCCTGGTGGTTGATGACGAAGAGGCTATATGCAATATTTTGATTAAATTTCTTTCAAAAGATAACCACAAAGTTAAGGCTGTTGACAATGGAGCAGAGGCAATAAGATTGGCAAAGAAAGAAAACTTTGATCTTGTATTATGTGACATTGCTATGCCTGAAGTATCTGGATATGATGTAATACAAGCATTAAATATATTAGAGAGAAGGCCAAAGATAGGCATAATCACCGGCTGGGGTGAAAAGCTAAGACCGCTGAAAGGAGATAATATGAAAGTAGACTTTATTCTCAGGAAACCATTTATCTCTGCAGAGCTGACAAGACATATAAATGATGCTTTAGAGGTTTAGGTTTTACTATTGAAGATTTCTGATTAAATGAGTGTTGATTTAACAGAAAGCATAACGCTATAAATCATAGTACGATTTATGTACTGCACAGAAGATGATATGATTTGTATTCGCTAGATCTTGCCGGGCAGATTAAAAATGATCTTGGCTTATTACAATATGGAGGAAAAAGAGTGACAGAGACACTGGAAAGCGTTAAAGGGTATATCCTGATTGTCGATGACAATCCTGGCAACCTAAAGTTATTAACTAAAATTCTAACTGAAAACGGTTTCCGGACAAGAGCCTCTGATAGTGGCAAACATGCTCTCAAATCCATAAAACAAGACCCTCCTGAACTTATTCTATTTGATGTCAAAATGCCTGAGATTGACGGTTATGAAGTTTGCCGTCAACTGAAGGCCAATCCTTTGTCAGCTAATATCCCGGTTATCTTTATTAGAGCCCTTAAAGATGAAGAAAATAAGGTAAAGTGTTTTGAAATGGGAGGAGTTGACTACATAACCAAACCCTTTCAGTCTGAGGAGATACTCGCCAGGGTCCGCACACATGTATCAATGGGCCGTATGCAGCACCACTTGGAAGAAATAGTCCACGAACGCACATCTAAACTTCAAACAGAGAGAAAACGTTTCCAGAAACTTTTCGAGTTGGCCTCTGACGGATTTTTCATCCATGATTTTGACGGTACTATTATTGATGTCAACCGGCAGGCTTGCAAAAGTCTCGGTTATACCCGTGAAGAGGTCCTTCATCTCAAAGTTTCCGAGATTGAAACAGGTGTTTCTCATGAGCAGATTATAGACTTATGTAATAGAGCAGATAAAGGCCAGCACATAATAATAGAAGGACAACACCGGCGAAAAGATGGTTCAGTTTTTCCGGTAGAGATCAGTCTGGGATTATTCCAGGAACAGGAACCCAAGCTCATTCTTGCTATTGCACGAAATATCACCGAGCGAAAAAAAGCGGAGGAAAAATTGCGCCAGTACGGGTATGTTATATCCTGTTCCGCTGATATGATGGCGTTCATGGATAGGAGATTTATCTATATTGCTGCTAACCAGGCGTATCTGGCTGCATTTAATATATCACGAGAAGATCTGATTGGCCATACAACGTCTGAAGTGATAGGAAAGGACTTTTTTGAAAAAGTTGTAAAGAAAAATGCAGAATACTGTCTGGCTGGGAATGTAGTCAATTATCAGGAGTGGGTTGAGTTTCCAGCTTATGAAAAGAGGTACATGGATATTACTTACTCTTCGTATACCGATGAGAGCAACAAGATTAAAGGTTTTGTCGTGAATGCGAGAAATATTACCGAGCATAAGAAGATGGAAGAGTCGCTTCGGAAAAGTGAAAAAAACTTTAGGTCGATATTTGAAAATAATTCTATAAGCATTGTTTCCACTGATGATAACTATCGATTACTGTTTGTAAATCCTGCCTTCTGCAAGTTATTAGGTTACAGTGCAGAAGAATTACGTCAATTGGGAATGCCGGATATCACATTACCGGAGGATGCAGAAAGAAGTATAGAACTGATTGGGAAAATGAAACGGAGAGAAATTGAGCAATTTACCACAGAAAAGAGATACAGAAGAAAGGATGGAATAATAGTATTTGCAAAAGTTTCAGTACGTGCCATATATGATGAAGCAGGTAAATATCTCCAGTCGGTGGCCACAATCGAAGACATCACAGAAAAAAGGAAGATGGAAGAAGCCATCTTACAGTCAGAAAAATTAAAGTCACTGGGAACAATAACCGCTGGGATTGCCCATGATTTCAATAATATCCTTGCAATCATTTCCGGTAAAGTACAGTTGTTGGAGATGGACTACAAAAGCAACAAAGAATTGTCTGATCAGCTAAGTATTATTATGAGGGCAATAGACGATGGGACAGAAATATCCCACAGAATGCTTAAATTTACTAAAACAAAAAAGAATACAACAGGGTTTGTGTCTTACGATATAAAGGATCTATTAATAGACTCTTTAAATTTCACAATGCCCAGATGGAAGAGTATGGCACAGGCTAAAGGCATAAACTATCATATAGATAAAGAAAACATTAAGGATGTACCAGCCGTACTGTGTAATCCTACAGAAGTAAGAGAGGTATTTATAAACATAATCAACAACGCGCTTGACGCAATGCCTGAAGGCGGCAGTATCTCGTTCAGTACATGGAAAGGTGATGACACGGCATTTGCAGAAATCACCGATACAGGAGAGGGTATGTCTGAGGATGTGAAAAAAAGAGTATTTGACCCCTACTTTACCACGAAGGAAGCGGAAGGGACTGGATTGGGTATGAGTATGGCTTACGGCATAATAACCAGCCATGGCGGCGAAATAGAGGTGGAGAGCAAGGTAGGAAAGGGTAGTACTTTTAAACTGCAATTTCCAATTACTACAAAAAAAGTCTGTGCAATAGTGACTCCTGAACCGGAACAGGAAACAAAGAATAAGAGCCTCCGCATCATGGTGGTAGATGATGAAGTGGCAATATGCTATATACTGGATAAGGTCCTTTCAAGATACGGTCACAGGGTAAAGACTATTGACAATGGAGCAGACGCGATAGAACTGACAAAAACAGAGAGTTTTGACCTTGTATTATGTGACCTGGCAATGCCTGAAGTATCTGGATATGATGTAATAGAAGTATTAAACAGATTAGAGAAAAGTCCAAAGATAGGCATAATTACGGGCTGGGGAGAAAAGCTCAAGCCTCTTGAAGAACGCTTAAAAGTAGACTTTATTGTTAAAAAACCTTTCAAATTCTCAGCGTTAAAAAGGCAGATAAAGGAGACTTTTGAGGTTTAGGGAATTGCTATTGAAGATTGCTGATTGAAGGATTGTCGATTTAATAGAAAGCACAGTACATAAATAATAGCATGATTTATGTACTGTGCGGAAGTTGAGATAGTTTGTATTCACGGGAACATGCCAAGCAGCTTGAAAATATTTCCCAAACCGGTAAGATTTCAGGTTTTTTCTGATGGATTACCATCCTTTTCATCACTACCAATTAATATTTTGTTACCTCCTCAATAGTCCTCATACACAAACAAATCAAATGGATACCTTCCTCTCCCCTATCCTTCTTATTTATAAGGTTTTAATTATAAATTCTGAACCTCACTGAGGACTTCAAGTAATATTTCCAAATCCTCTTTTGTGTGTGTTGACATAACCGTCATTCTAAGACGGCTGGAATTTACCGGAACAGTCGGTGGGCGAATGGCCGGTATTAAAATGCCTCTCTCATAAAGTGACTTTGACATGTCAACTGCCTTTTGTGCATCTCCTATCAAGATTGGAATAATTGGGCTTTCTGATGATATTACGTTAAAATCCAGTGACTTCAGATTGTCATTTATAAAACGCACATTATGCCAGAGTGACTCTCGAATCGAAGGATCTCTCTTAATTAAGTTTATAGCTGCAATAGACGCAGCGCATACAGCTGGTGGAAGCGCTGTTGTATACATGAAAGACCGTGCTTTGTTCCGAAGATAATTGATTAAATCATTATCACCGGTGACATAACCACCCAGGCTTCCAATAGCTTTACTCAAAGTACCCATTACAATATCTATCTCATTATTCAAATTAAAATGCTCAACAACCCCCCTGCCATTTCTCCCAAAAACACCGGTGCCATGGGCCTCATCAACCATGACCATCGCTTTGTATTTATCGGCAATTCTGACAATATCCGGAAGGGGCGCCAGATCACCATCCATACTGAATACTGAATCAGTAACAATAAGTTTACGATTATACCGGGAAGATTTCCTGAGTATATTTTCGAGTTTCTCCATATCACAATGTGCATAAACCCTGAAATCTGCACCTGATAACCGGCAACCGTCTATAATACTTGCATGGTTTAATTTATCACAAATAACAAGATCTCCTTTGGATACTAATGATGAGATGGCACCTAAATTAGCCATATACCCTGTCGGGAAAACCAAAGCAGCTTCTTTTCCTTTAAATCTTGAGATTACATTTTCGAGTGTTTCATGCAATGTCATATTCCCGGATACCAGCCTTGACGCGCCAGCCCCCCACCCATACTCTTCCACAGCATCTTTAACTGCTTTTACCACAGATGGATTGTTTGCCAAGCCAAGGTAATTATTTGAGCAAAAAGATAAAAATGTTTTACCTTCAATTTCAATATGGGAATCCTGTGCGTTTCCAATAACTTTCAGCTCTCTATAAAGGCCTGTTTCTCTAATTTTGTTTAGTTCATCTGAAATATATTTCATTTTTCAAAAGCCAAGTCTTCTGGAAATTTTTATGTCTTCATAACATCGGGTAACCTGCCCGCTGACAATTTTGAGGTAATTTTCACATTAACCATACATTTAACTATCTGTAATCATCAAAAAGAGTGACTTAATCGATATCCTCTTGAATTAAATTAATGGTAAAATCGGATTGCCAATCAAACTTAATGTGATATACTAAAAATGAAACACTACAAAAAACCAGTATGATAAAAACATAAAGGCAACGGGCAAAAGACTAAGGAGTTCCAGGTCCTAAATGGCCAATTAGAACCAACCAGTAAAGAGTTGGCCCCTTTATATTGCGTGCTGGTTTTTTTTATAGTCTATATTGAATAGAAATGTTTCCTATCTAAAATATTAAAAAATGCCAGATTACATAGTAATTTATATTACCACAGGATCAGTAAATGAAGCAGAAAAAATTGGACGTGCATTGGTCGAAGAAAAGTTAGCGGCATGTTCCAACATAATTTCTCCCATTCGCTCAATCTACAGATGGCAAGGAAAGATATGTGATGACAAGGAAGCATTGATGGTACTTAAAACCAGAAAAAAACATTTTGAGCAAATTGTAAAAAGAGTTGAAACACTACACAGTTACGATGTTCCGGAAATCATTGCTATTCCCATAATAGAAGGTTCCAGTAAATATATGTCTTGGCTTAATGAAGAAACTAAATAAATTATTATTTTTCCTGCACTAATTCGTACACCTTTCCCTTAACAAACATATCAAACAAATCTGAGTCTACAAGATTACCCTTAACTTCGTAGCCAATAATGTCTAATGCTCTCTCATGAGGAACCGCTCTTTTATAAGGTCTGTCTTGTGCGGTTAATGCATCATATATATCGGTGATAGTCATCATCCTGGATTGTATTGGAATCTTATCTTCCTTTAAATTTAAAGGGTAGCCATTCCCATTCAATTTTTCATGATGAGCATGTGCAATATCTGGCACATGCTCCAATTCTTTTGTCCACGGAATATTCTTTAAGAATTCATATGAATGAATTACATGAGATTCAATTTCCTGTCTTTCTTCTTCATTTAACGTGCCTTTTCTAATGCTTAATAAATTCACTTCGTATGGGGTAAGATATGACCGCTTCTCTCCACTATAATCCTGATACATATTGCCAGCAATATTTGTAAGTTCCTTACACAAATTATCTTCCAGAATTGTTGGCATATTCGCCTCTTCAATCACTCTTAAATATGTATCCAGCTTTTGTAGTTCTTCTTTTAGTTGATCATCTATTTCATCAAAATACTTCTGAAAATCATCAGTCTTTTTACCACGTATTAAACTTATTTTCTTCTCAAGGAATTTACATTCCATAGATTTTTTAATAAAATCAAAACGACACCTTATATATTTTAACTCGTCCGGATACAACTTATTTGCCTTTACTAACACATTTTCACGCACACCTACCTTACCGAAATCATGCAGCAATCCTGCATATCTAATTTCCTTGAGTTGGTCACTGGTAAAATGTATATCTCTGCACTTTCCGCTTGTTGTTCTGTCAACCACCTCTGCCAAGCCTACAGTCAATAAAGAAACCCTTTCAGAGTGACCACAAGTTGTAGGATCTCGTTGCTCAATAGCAAGTACTGAAGCTTTCACAAACCCTTCAAACAGATTTCGAATATTTTGATATAATAAATTATTTTCTATAGAAACGGCGGCTTGACTTGCAAGTGAACTTACCATCCCAAAGGTTTTTTTATCAAACGGTACTACCTGACTCTTAACAACATAATCAGATGTCAGTTCAACATTTTTAAATTTCTTCCTGTTAATTAATTGTAATACACCAATAGTCTTATTCTTGTGATCCTTCATTGGCATCACCAGCATTGATTTAGTACGATAATTAAATTTAATATCAAAAGCCTTATTAAAAGTATAATCTACATCATCGGGTACATTGTAAGCATCTTCCAGATTAACGAATTCGCCAGTGAGTGCGACATATCCTGCGAGACTGGTTCTCGTTAGAGGCAAAGCATACTCCTTGAATTCTAAATTGGTCAATGAATCATTTTGTACCAGCTTAAATATTAATCTGCGTCCTTCATCTTTGCCTTCATCCAATAAATACAAACTCGCAGCATCACAATTTGTCACTTCTCTACTCTTTGTAAGAATTAAGGCAAGTAATTTTTCATAGTTTTGTTCTGTAGAAAGGGCAATACCAATCGCATTCAGTTCCTGTAACTCATACATCTTTCGGATAGTGTGAGACAATACTATAGCAGCCTGGCATGCGAGTATATTTAGTAGTCCCAAGGTCTTTTCGTCAAATGGAATTACCTCAGCATCAACAATCGCTTCAGATGTTAATCTGACATCTTTTGATTTCTTTCTGTTTATTAATTCCAAAACACCAATAATTTTGTTCCTGTAATCCCTCATTGGGATTACCAGCATAGATTTAGTACGGTAAGAAAATCTTTTATCCAACTTATCATAGAAAGTATAATCTTCCCCTTCAGGTACATTGTAAGCATCTTTCAGATTAACATACTGCCCTGTGATAGCGACATAACCTGCCATGCTTGTTTTGGTAAGGGGTAGTATATGCTCCCTAAATGTAACATCAGGTAATGAATAATTTTGAGATAGCTTAAAACTTAACACTCTCTTTCCAGCTTCATTTTTCTCCAGCAGATACAGGCTTCCAGCATCACAATTTGTTAATTCTCTACTTTTTGTTAAAATCATTTTTAATAATTTGTCATAATCCTGCTCCGCTGAAAGGGCCATTCCAATTTCATTAAGACTACTTAACTCGCTGGTACGTGTATCTAACACAGCATGCAGCCTTTCGCTCTCCAGCTTTGAGTGTATATAGCTAAACCCGCTTTTTATTGCATTCAACCATTCATTCTCTATAAATGGTTCTCTCAGGTAAAGAAAGACTTTTTCTCTATCTATAGCTTTACTGCTCTGCTGCCCTTGATCGCTATTAACAATAATTACCACACTGGAATTATTTTGACAGTAAATTAATGCTGAATCTTCTTTGGTTAAATTATCAGCAAATTCTCTATCCATAAGGAAAACTTTTAAATCATCACATGACTCTAGACCTGCAATTTTAGAAGGAATTATTTCTCTCAAACAGATACCTTCTTCACTCAACAATGACTCAAAGGGTTCCAGTACAACATCCGGAGCGTAATATATAATTAATTTTTCGGACATATTCTCCTCTGGTTTTAAAGGTTTAATTCCATACCTTCATACGCAGCATAAGATTCCTTAAATTCTTTTCTTGCTTCTCTTTCAAGCTTATCAACAAATTTATCATCATGTGCGGGATCATGGTGAAATAAAATAAACTTTTTCACTTTAGCGGCTTTTGCTACTTTAACTCCTTGCGTCCATGTAGAATGTCCCCAACCAGTTCTTGGAGGTCCTATTTTACCGGCATATTCATCTTCAGTATAATTACTATCATAAACAAGAACATCCGCATTTGAAGATAGTTTCAGTAACGATGCATCCATACAGCTGAAATGTTCGGTATCAGTAGCATACACAAAGGACTTCCCGCCATACTCAATCCTATACCCTATACATCCCCCAGGGTGGTTGAGACGTGCAAGTTTGATTGTTACGTTATTTTTTCTTATGCTATCGTTTCTTGTTATTTCATTAAAGTTTATCTTTGCATTGAGATCCGATAATGATAAGGGAAAGTACGGAAACATTAATTGAGCGGTAAACAGTTGTTCCAAAGTAAAATTTAATTTTCTTTCGCCAACCAGGGTTATTGAGTATTTACTATTAAAAACCGGTGCAAAGAAAGGAAACCCTTGTATATGGTCCCAATGGAAATGTGAAAACAGGATGTTTAAGTGTTGAGGTTTTTCCGTTAGTATTTTGTTTCCTAATTTCCTGATACCACTACCGGCATCCAGAATGAATATTTCTTTACCACATCTGATTTCAATACACGATGTATTTCCACCATATTTAATGGTTTCTTTTCCCGGTGTGCAAATACTGCCTCTTACACCCCAGAATCGAATATACATTTTATCTGCCCTCACCATCTGGTATCCCCTTTCACCCAAAGGTATTTTATAGTAAAAATCACCCGAACAATTCTTTTTCTACTAGTGAACACAGAATATGACCGATTGTTATGTGACATTCCTGTATGCGTGCTGTATCTGTAGAGGGAATTTCCAGACATAGATCAACATGATCTTTAAGTCTGCCGCCACCTTTTCCGGTAAAGGCAATCGTCTTTGCTCCCTTTTTTTTCGCTAATATAGTCGCATTTATGATGCCCACAGAATTGCCGCTTGTACTTAAACTGAAAACGACATCACCATTCTTAACAAATGCGTCTACCTGTCTTTCAAAACACAGATCATATCCGAAGTCATTGGCAATTGCCGTTAATACTGATGTGTCTGTAGTTAATGCAAGTGCCGGCAACGGCTTTCTATTTTTTTTAAATCTTCCAACCAGCTCTCCGGAAATATGTTGTGCATCTGCAGCGCTTCCACCATTACCCATGAGGTACAACGAGTGGCCAGTTTTAAATGCTTCTATCAACATATTTGCGATTTGAATAACAGACTCTACACTGCTGGAAAGAAGTTCAACCTTGATATTTATACTCTCATTTAATGATGATTCTATTTCCTTCTTCATATACATTAGCTCACCTAATTTACCCTTGTCTAGTGTTTCTCCATTCGAATAATATAGTCCGACAGGCTAAGTAAAACAACAAAGTTTTAGAACGTAATAGTAACCTAATTATTACTTATCGGGGATTACTATTACGTTCTAAAATTCTCGTAACAATGTCAGTTGTTGAAACGTTATTTACAAAGGGAGCCAAAATTACTTTACCACCATAAGATTCAACAAACTCTCGACCTACCACACCTTTTTCTTTCCAGTCTTCCCCTTTTATAAGTACGTCCGGCTTAATCCTTCTTATAAGATCTTCAGGTGTCAATTCGTCAAAAAGAACCACATAACTTACATCTTCCAGAGCGGAAATTAATCTTGCCCTTTCGTCTTCAGAAACAAAAGGCCTTTTATCTCCCTTTTGTTCTCTTACTGACCTGTCAGTATTTAACCCAATTACCAGTACATCACCCTGTTGTCTGGAAAATTTAAGATATTCTATATGTCCAATATGAAGTATATCAAAGCATCCGTTAGTAAATACAATTTTTTCATTATTTCCCCTGTGTCTATTAAGTTTTTCTTCCAACTCATCCAAAACCTTAATCTTTGTATAAAGGGGATTCGCCCCTCCCATAAGCTCACTCAGGATTTCACTCTTGCTAATAGGCACGGCCCCTATCTTACCTACCTCAACCCCGGCGGCAATGTTTGCAATCATTGCCGCATGTTCAAAACTATTTTTACTCCCCAATACAAAACCAAAAATACTCAAAACCATATCTCCAGCACCACTGACATCATAAACATCTTTAGGCACAGTAGAGATTAAGTCACAAGAACCATCCTTGCGGTATAAAAACATTCCATCCTTATCAGCCGTGATAATAACACACTCAAAGAGGGACTCTTCCAATAGCTTCCTTCCGGCAGACTTCATACTGTTAATGTCCGTTATTTTAATCCCTGTTGATAGTTTTGTTTCAAACCGGTTAGGCGTAATTGCTGTTGCACCCTTATAAATCGTATAGTCATTTGAAAGCCTTGGATCTACTATGACCGGTACTTTGTGATCTTTTCCTAATCTAATAACCGTATCAAGAATCCTCGTGGACAAAACTCCCTTATTCATATCAGATATCAGTATTATGTCTACATGTTGGACCTTGCTTTCAATTTTATTGACAATTTCATCCTGTATTTTCTCTTCTATGTCATCGGTCTTTTCATAATCAATTCTCAATATCTGTTGAATTCCTTTTCCCGCTGATTGAAGATGCCCCATCATTCTGACCTTTACCGTCGTCGGCCTATCTGAAACTTCTATAATCCCATCTGTCTCGACTCCTATACCATTTAAATCGTCTAATAGCAGCTTACCATCATTATCATTGCCAATTACACCATAACAACAAATATTAGCTCCAAGTTCTGCAAGATTGTTCGCGACACTTCCTGCCCCACCCGGCCTTATTTCCTCAGAGGTCACGTTCAGTACAGGAATTGGTGCCTCCTGTGATATGCGCTTGACTTCACCCCATACATATTTATCCAGCATAAAATCTCCTATTAACAGGATATTTGGACTGCCGATATTTGATAAAATATGTACCAGGTTATGTGATTTAAGCTCCGCTTTATCAGGCAAAAGTCAACTCCAATATTATTTTATAAATCCAACTACAAATAAAAAAATTTAACAAAGATCTATTTCCAGTCCCTCATAAGCAGCAATGGAACCAGGGAATTCTTTTTGTGTCAGTAACTCGATTTTATCTATTTCTGTATCTTCATGTCCATGGTGAGTAAGGATAAGTTGATCTACATTTGCCGCCCTACACAACTCAACAGCATCCTTCCATGTTCCATGTCCCCAACCCTTACGTCCACCGCTGCCATCCGCACCAGAATACTCCTCCGGTGTGTAATGTGCATCAAATATAACCTTATTTGTTTCCTTGAGAAAATCAACCAGTCTCTGCTTTGATCTCTCGTTATGTTCATGATCAGTAATATACGCAACAGATTTATTATTACAGATTATTTTATATCCAACGGACCCACTTGGATGGTTCAATGAAACACTTTTTACCTCTATTCTACCAATTTGGATATCTTCACCTATCTTTATTTCATTGAAATTCATCTTTGCCGGCATATCCTTCAATCGAATGGGGAAATAAGGTTTCTCCATCTGGCCTCGTAATGCGGATTCAATATCCACACCAGAATGTAATGAACTGTATATGTTAAGCTCATATTCCGGTTCAAAAGTTGGACGAAAAAAAGGAAAACCCTGTATATGATCCCAATGTACATGACTAAAAAAAACATACAGTTCCTTCTTCCCGTTTTCTTCTACAAAGTCCCTCTCCACAATGTCAAGGCCCAGTGCCCTAACACCAGATCCACAATCAAAAATGATTGTCTTTTCATCGCAATTCAATTCAACACAGCTTGTGTTGCCTCCATACTTAGAGGTTTTTGGACCTGGCACAGGTATACTGCCTCGTACTCCCCAAAACTTTACCTTCACATTAAAACCCTTTTATCAAAATATTTAAACAATTCTATTAAAATGTTGTGGTTTATTTGTTACCTACTAAAACAGAGAAAGACCTGGGAAGGTTTATATTCATTCTGGCGATACCTCTGAATCCGGCCTTCTCCAACCACCCTTCAATCTCTTCAAATGAATATGTACGCCCATTTTCTGTGAATAATAGCATATTAAGAGAAAAAAGAGCTGGAAACGGAGGAGAAGTTTTATCATTATCAAGTATAAAATCCTGAATTATTATCTTTCCCCCACTGTTTAGCGCATTATAAATCCTTTTCATTAATGCCATATTTTCTATCTCTCCCTCACCATGAATAATGTTCGATAGGAACGCAACATCATATTGGCCCTTTATTTCTTTATTAAAATCGCCTTCTATCAGGTGAATCCTGTTACGGACATTGGAATTGAAAATCAATTCCTTTGTAATCTCCAGAGTACCCGACAAATCAAGAATAGTTGCATCGAGGTTACTATTTGCCTTACAGAAGAACACTGAATAAGTTCCAGCCCCTCCCCCTATATCGATTAATGTTTTGCTGCGACTTAAGTCTATCTCATTTGATAATATAGGTGCAACCGTCATTGCTGTATTGTGCATTGCCGTAATAAAATTTCTTGTTTCGTCCTTCACCTCTTGAAACATATCAGGCCTACGTACCGGATTTCCGGAAATAACGGACTCGCCCAGTGCACTCCACGCATTCCACATAACATCTTGGAGGTTAACAATATCTCCTATATACCTTTCACTGCCCTTAATAAATATCTCTCTGCCATTTTCCGTGTTAAAATACATCCTATCATCTTTTTTAAGCAAATCTAAACAAACCATTGCATCCAAAAACATCTTTGTAGCATTTACGTTCGATTTTAACTTTGTGGCAACATCACAGGCAGAAATGCCTGTTTCACCAATTATATTAAAGACATCAAGCCTGGTTGCCGTCAATAACACCTTTGATTGAAAGAAAGAATACCCTAGTTCCAGTGCATGCTCTCTAAACTCGCTTACACTGTCTTTTATATGTTCTGTCATAAATCGTTACGAGAACCAGTATTTTTGTAAATTACGAAGAGAAAAATGCAACAATACAATCAGCACAACTTATTACCTGTTTCTTAATAAGTCCTGCGAGAATATCAGTTTAAAGTCATAGTGTCAACATAAATTGAACCTATACGAACGCGGTAATGATGTGCTTTACAATTAACTGAATTATAAATTTACCTCGGAAAAACAGAAATTAACAGATGAAAACCCCTATTGTAATAAAGGAAAAACATATTCAATTGTTTTAATCTAAATCCAGGAAATAGTTAAAATACGACTTCTAATCTCTATTGTTTTTTATTGCAACAGTTTGTGAACTCTGATAGAATGAGATGTTTATTAAATACACAGCAGATAAACACTTATAGAAGAGTATAAGCTACCTTTATATGTGCTTTTAAATTTTAGCGTTATTTTTATTAATGGAGACAAGTACTAATGAAAAAAGCAATTCATCCTGAAATTATGGAGACGACTGTTACCTGCGGTTGTGGAGAAACTTTTGTAACACGTTCAACAAAAAGTAAAATTCATGTCGAAGTCTGTTCACAGTGTCATCCTTTTTACACGGGAAAACAGAAATTTGTAGATACTGCAGGAAGAGTTGAAAGATTTAAACAGAAATTCAAATGGACTCAAGATTCAGCAAAAGGTGGTTCTGGTAATCCAGACGAAAGCACTAATGCTGATACCCAGGAGGCTGTTGCCGTAGAAGAGAAACCGGAGACCGGTAGTGCAGATTAACGACAAACTGTTAAAGAAGCTGAAGGAGATGTTTGAGCGCAATAATGAGCTGGAAAAGCACCTTTCTGATCCAGAGGTTATTGCGGACAATACCAGATATACCTCTTATGTTAAAGAACACGGTCGACTATCAAAGTTCGTAGCAAAATATCTCCAACTTGACGATACACTCAGGCAAAAAGAAGAAGCAAGTGCAATTATTTCCGAGAATAGCGGTGATAAAGACTTATACGAAATGGCCAGGGATGAACTGGGCAACCTTGAAGAGAAAGAAATAGAGCTTTTTGAAGAAGTTAAAGGGTGTTTCTTTACAGAAGGTGGCGATGCAACTAAGAGTGCGATAATGGAAATCCGTGCGGGAACCGGTGGTGATGAGGCCGCGCTATTTGCCGCAGACCTTTTCAAAATGTACTCAAGATATGCGGAAAAACGAAAATGGAAAGTTGAAATGATGGACTCCAGTCTTACAGAAATTGGAGGCTTTAAGGAGGTAACCTTTTCCATTGAAGGGCAATCGGTTTATAGCAAGTTGTGCTTTGAAAGCGGAACTCACAGAGTACAGAGAGTTCCTTCAACAGAAACAAGCGGAAGAATACACACCTCAGCAGCAACAGTCGCTGTCTTACCGGAAGTAGAGGATGTTGATGTTAAAATCGACCCAAAAGACATAACTGTCGACACGTTTCGATCATCCGGACCAGGAGGACAGAAAGTCAACAAAACCAGTTCTGCCATTAGAATTGTCCACTTGCCTACCGGTTTAGTTGTCAAGTGCATGGATGAAAAATCTCAGCACAGAAACCGTGCAAAAGCAATGCGAGTACTTCGAAGCCGTCTCTATACTTTTTATCAGGAACAGACAAGAAATGAACGTGACAAAACACGACGTACCCAGATAGGGTCCGGCGACAGAAGCGAGAAAATCCGCACATACAACTTTCCCCAAAACAGAGTAACTGACCACAGAATAAACCTCAATATATACAATCTGGAGAAAATAATGCTTGGAGAAATTGACGATTTAGTTGAGGCGATGACAGAATACGGAAAACAGGAAAAGATTAAAGAATTGGCTGCAACCCTTTAATTGTGTTTTCCCCTTACCTCATAACCCTGAAACCTATTACTAAACTCAATAATCTTTCTCCTCATTATCCGCAATCATGGCTTATGCTCAAGACGGAAATACAATTCGTGATAGCCTGAAATGGGCGATTACAATATTAAAAAAATCTGAAATTGAATTTCCTGAAATAGATGCCGATACTCTATTAATCTATGTCTTATCATGTGACAGAACCAGGCTCTATACAAATCAGGATAATATAATTGACGAAGCTGATATCTGTAAGTATAAAAAATTAATATATAAGAGGGCAAGTCATGTTCCCCTGCAATATATTACGGGTTGTGTAGAGTTTATGTCACTTGACTTCACCGTAGACGAACGAGTCTTAATACCCAGACCTGAAACAGAAATACTTGTAGAAACGATTCTGGACAAAGCACAGGGTAATATACTTCCAGATAAATGCGTAATTATAATGGAAATAGGAACCGGATCAGGTAACATTGCAGTATCCTTGGCTAAAAACCTGAGTAATGCAGAGATCTATACAAACGACATCTCACAGGAAGCACTCCTCGTAGCTGAGACAAATGTACAAAGACATGATATTGCTGACAAGGTCCACCTCTTACACGGAAATTTCTTTGGTGTATTCAATAACTCTGTGGAGAAAGAACATGTAGACTTTATTGTCTCAAATCCACCTTACGTAAGCGAATCAGAATGGAATGAATTAGAACCCGAAGTAAGAGAGCATGAACCACGGCAAGCACTGGTTGGTGGTGAGGATGGATTGCATTTTTATAGAAGAATAATCAATGATGCTGCTCACTGGTTAAGACCTGGCGGGTTTCTTGTTATTGAAATTGGAGAGACTCAGGCAAATGCTGTTTCCAAACTCATTGAGGACGAAGAGCATTACGAAAGAACTGAAAGAATCAAAGACCTGCAGGGAAAAGAACGCATAATTTCTGCAAGGAGAAGAAGTGAAAATAAATAATGACACCTCTTCCTATAAGCAACGTTTTATCTAATGACGAAAAGAAATAAGTACATCCATGCAATTATCCACTGGCGCTTTATCTAATTTTTGTTGTAACCCATATACTCCTTTACCTTACCTCAACCCGACGCAAGACCGAATAGTCCGTGCCGTTACCATATTCGGCGCGGATTTTAAGCTCAGTTATGTTCGACATAATATCTTCCATAGACTGAGCCCCACCGGAAAGCACCCAATTCTGGCCGCTAAGGGGAATATAATAGCGCAGCCATATTTACCTGTATGATTAGGTTTAATATCCATGCGGGCTGATTTTGAGCCACTGCTAATCACTACGTCCCCATATGCAGCGTAAGAATACGGATCATAAAGCTACCACCCCAACTTCTCTTTTCAAACGTTAGAGTCTGCTGACCTCTCAATTTGCCTAGAAAAGATTGCGGTACAATATAATAACTGGTCTTGCCTCACCTGCCGGGCTGGCACTGATCTCGTTCGGGCGAGTATTATACTTGCCATAATCCACCTTCCACCCATTCATGCCTGCGTTTGCCTCTGGCGGAGGCAATTGGCTTGGGGCCAGGCAGTTTGTCTGCAAGGATGATTTGTACACCATAGGATAGTTTATTGCGAACAATGGAGAGATACATTGTTTCTCCCGGTTTTTTCTGGCTCATAATCTCGGCAAATTGCTCTGCGGTTAAGATTCTCTCTCCATTCAATGTGGTAACAATATCCCCCAATTGGATACCGGCACGATCTGCTGGTTTTCCGGGTACAACACTTGTGATCAAAACGCCTTCTTCAAGAGATGCTCCGTGTTTTTTTGCATAAGCTCTTTTAACGGTAAGTCCAGCAGTCCCAAATATTCCAGATCCTCCGGAAGGTTGATTTAAAACCGGGCCTATCTGTCCACTCATCTCTAACCTTTGAAGTTCAAAGCTAGCACGTGCTTTCCAAACTTGGTCCGGCTCATATTTAATGTAGTGCTGATAATTCATTGTTGCTTGATTAATCCAACCTACCTTACCATAACATCGCGCAAGCCAATAATACGGTTTAGGATCAAAAGGTAATAAATGACTTGCTGCTAAAAAGTCAATGATTGCCCGCGAAAAATGTCCTATCTGATAATAATCAATTCCTTGATCAAAACGTTCCAGCCCTACATTTTGATCTTCATTTCTGACCTTGTCGTAAGCCGCTTGAATCATTTTCACATCCATTCCTTTTCCCTCAATAATGCTTGCTTGATAAGACTCCGCTAATGCATTTCCAGGATTATTCTTTAACTCAAGATTGATCCAGGTTTGTGCATTTTCCCAGTCTTGTTTCCCAAGAAACGCATTGACAAGTTGGTTCCTGACTTGGGTCCTTTCTGTTTCATCAGTTGCAATACCCATAGCACTTGTCGCTGTTGCTACGGCTTGATCAAAATTTCCGTTGTATTCCAGGATTTTTGCAAGTTGTACTGCGGCTGTAACATCCCTGGGATTTCCTTGAAGTTGTTTTTGATAAAGATTAAAAGCATCTTGATAGCGGCTAGAGAGCATCGCTTGATCTGCGTCATTCCTACTCAACGCTTGATTCGGTTGAGCTGTAGTAAGATCTTGAGAGGTTATCTGCATCATTCCTCTTGATTGAGAGACAGGAGCTTTTCTTGCTGAAGCCGCAGGACCTGTTTGCATTACTTCTACATCATCAAATATAACACCCTCATTTCCCCACGAGTAAAGACCAACACTTCCCGTGTTCAATCCGTTTCCAGCCACTGCTCCGTCAAAAACATTAGCACCGTCCAGGAACACTTCAATCGAATCACCAATTATAATTACCTTTATAACCATATCTACACTACGAGGATATTTCCCCTTGACTGTAGCTAGTGATGTCTCTACACCTCCAGCCACCCTCACCAATGAACGGAAATTGCGCTCATAGTCTATTTCCAGTTTGTAAAAATCCAGAGGGCTCTGATACCTGAACAATACTCCTATCCCATCGTTATCATTTGAATTTACCGTAACGCTAAATGTATAGTCTGTCCACATTTGAGCTGTGTGGTCTCCCCAGTACACATACGTTCCTTTTCTTTTTGATATGGCACTTGAACTCGGCCCATGGATGTTTGAAAGCTGGACTAATCGTTCTGACTTCACCTCCCATCTGGAAGAACTACCAGCCACTTCATCTACCGTTTCCCAACCTTTAAAATCTCCACCACTGAAGTCATCCTGGAAATTATCAGCTTTCAACGTATTATCTTTTCTCTCTTCCATCTGTTCAGTATTCTTTTTTTTCTGAGAGGTCAACAAGGACTCCAGATATTCCTTCGATAATTTTTCAGCTTCCTCTATTTGGTCCAAAGACATTTTTCTAGCAAGATCTGATTTATTCTTAGCCGCACGCTTGTGTCCATTTGCCTCTGCCAGGCTGTACCACATGTAAGCTTTAACATAACTCTTCTTAACACCTTTTCCCGCATGGTATAGCAGACCAAGGGCAAATTGAGCTTTTGGGTCACCTTTTTGTGCTACAGGCGTTAACTGTTCAAGGGCTGTCTTGAAATCACCATTCACGTACGCCTCAAACCCTGCATCATAATCTCCTTCAACCGGTTGCTGTGATTGTTCGGTTACATGATCGTCGATCGTTGGAATTGTTTTCCCTGTCTGTTCATCTATAGCAGTGTGAGAGAGGTCAGCTTCAATGCTTTTATTATTCACCAAGCCAATAGTTTCCTTTTCTGAATCAGATTTAGCATCAGTATTTGTGGTGGCGGGGAATACGTCACTCGTTACTTGAGAGCGTTCACTGCCTGCAGAGCTTACTTCATTTTCGGCGCTTACCGAATCGCTAACAGAGCTACCCTGGCGTTCACTTAGATCACTTTCAGTTATTCCTCTGTCCGTTAATGATTGTTCGTCAGACATAAGAGGTTTTGAGACATTACTTCGAGTGCTTTCACTATCAACAAAATCTTTTGCAGACGGGTTATTACTCCTCTGCCCGCTCTGCTGCATTAAATCCTGGCTTTGAAAAACTCCTACCTTTTGCTTGCCCCTTTCAGACTTCTGGATAGTTACATTTAACTCCAGCTCCCCTCCTCCTTTCTTTAACAGGGATGTAGGACTTGATAGATGATTAGAAAAGAAGGTTAAAACACCATCAATTGGGAATTCATATGACCATTCACTTCCTGCCCCCATGACTGTCCTTGTCCATGTATTGGGCATTTCGACGTAAAGTGGTGATAAATCCGTTTGCTGATCTTTAGGAACGGTAGGAACAAAATATGCCATAAGAGAACCAGCCTTTTTAGACTTATGCTTCAGCATCCTTTTATGCCTCACCAATCCCACAGTTGCGTCTGACACCTTATTTGATGAATTTTCTCCTTTAACCTTATCAAGAATAACTGAGTCAGGTATTCCATCAGCTCCGTATGCACTTACTCCTTCGACACGAACAGGGTCCCAGTCTCCTTTAGCTGAAACGGTTAGAACATCACCCTGCTGCCCATAGTATGAGGCTTTCTTAAATGCAGGAAGTTTCACCGGTTTAGGTTCAAAATAAACCTCAAATGGTTCCGACCATGTACTGCCGAGCTTGCCAGGCCTGATATAGCTAAGCCTGGTCCTGAAATAAGCTCGGTCCCCGGGGTTAATTTTATTTGAAACAAATGATGTGTTCTCTTCGCTGTAAGGCACATTGTGGTACAGATCCTTCCATGGACCTTCAGGAAATGAAGAACCATAAACTTTAAGCTCAAACCCCTTCTCAGGTTTGTTGCCTGTAACCGGCAACGTTAATTTCCATAAATTTACTTCATCAGAACTGGATGTTGTCTGTTCCCACTGAGGCTCATCAAAAGACGGCGCATTACCTGGACTTGACTCATTTAAATATTCATAAGAGACAAACAAGGATGCCAAATACTCTTTGTTGCTTCGTTTTAGTTTATTAAAGTGTAATTGTACATGACCTGTTTCCGGAGCAGTAAATACAGCTTCATTACCTATTAGAAAGTACTCCTCCTTCAGATTCTTTTTTTCATCAGATGGCATATCAATCGCGTAACGCTTAAATCCGCCAATTAAGGCACCTAACTTAGCTGAAGGCAGCAGAGAATTTTCTTTCTGATAGTCAAACCATATTTTTTCATAATCGTCCAGTCTTGTCTTCAATTTTTCTTTAAGTTTTTCATACCTCTCGCCTACACGGTCAGCCGGCTCATCATATGCATCCCAAAATCCTGAGATTTTCTCTTTACGTTCATCATCGATATATCGTTTATATGATGATTCATCAATGCCTTCAGTCCCATGAGGGACAAAGTACTCTTTGAAACCAATCATTGGTAAAAATTCTGCCCTGTCAACTACAAACCTGACACTTTGACCCTGCACTAACGGGATATCTAAAAAACCGGTTTTGTTCCAATCATCAATAATATTCTTTGTCGTATTCATGGTTACTTTAATATTAGCCCAATCTGAAGCAACAGAACCGCCTCTTGTAGGAACAATCCATCTGGCTCGTATCTCACCGGTCATACCTGGCAATAGTTCATTTAATTTGTTTGAGGTGAGATAATGTGTATACCCTGGTACATACTTCTTATGGGACTTTAAGTAGTCTTCGTCCGGAGCAAAATTATCAACATATTTAAATTGCCCGTCAGGACCAGCCAATAACATCTGAAGTTTAACCTTATCTAATGGAACTTTGTCTAAAGGAGGCCTGAGTTCAGGCTGTTTCCAGGATATGCCATAATTATATATAGCAACATACTGATCTTCTTCCCATCTGGCGTATGCACTTTCATCACTTCTATCAGGAGGCGGTTCCTCTCTCTTGCCGGGAAGGTAATCGAAACCCTCCTTTAACTTAGGAGGAGGAATAGTTAGATCAACAGTAATTGAAGAAGCTTGACTAATATCCGGTTCCTCAACCTGAATACCATATTCATTACTCTTTTTAGGAAGAGCAATGTAATACCACTCGTTTTTTCCTCCAATGGCGGCAGGAAAGTTATCCACCATCGCACTTTGGTCCTTTTCTTTGTCAACAGGATGTATATCAGATCGCAAAACTGTAAATGGGCCTTCTGCCGTGGGGCTCCTGCGAAGTTCATAATATTTCGCTTTTGGATTGGTCTTAGGAGTTATTGCAACACCTTTTACGTACCCATCATCTGAAACTTTCAAATCCAGAGCTGGAGGCTCAGGTTCAAGTATCTCCTCAGTGGAGCCTATTTCACCGCGCCAGGAATAAGGCATTTCCTTTCCATTTCTATCTTTCCAATGAACAACTATTATATTGTTAGCGTCAAGAACTGTTAGCTCCACTATAAGCTTACCTTTTTCAACAAATGATTTTTGCTTATATCTGTAAGGGCCGGGATGTTTGATTTCTCCGGGCAACGCATACTCATCATCATCATTCGCCACAACTGAAATTAATAGTTCCACAACTTCGCTCGACTCTTCTTCACCAGGTTTTTTCTGCATCACAACGCGCGGCCTAACATGTACACGGGGAGCAGGTTTTCTCGCCATATTCTTGTGCATATTGTGGATTAGAGCGACTGACAGCAGGGTTTTAGCTTCATCTGGATCTTCTGCGGTCCTAGCGTCATATAGCGCGAAAGTCCTGCCATGTACTTCAGCCGCTCGTCGTTCTTTCAGAGCTTTCCAAGCTTGGCTCTTAATCTGATTTTCTTTTGAATATTGGGCACCGCGCAAAATATCGTAACTGCGAAGCATGTCCTCTGCCATTCTCAACGCCAATTGCTGCCGCATTCCATAGTCAAACTTATGTTCAAGAATCACGTTTTCATCAAGTTGGCTATAATCTCCTGTGGCGGTAATCCAGTCCAGCACCACTTTTATGCAAAAAGCAGCAATATGTTCAAACACTTTTTCCGGTTCATCTATTTCCAGCCAAGGAGCTGCCATCAAGTGACTGCCATCATGTACCGTATAAAGGTTGCCCTCTTCATCCGGTACTTCTGTGCGCAGAAAAGCTATAAGCCTCTTTTCGTAATGATAAAACATGCCGGTGCGCTGAGACTCAAAACGTGACCTGTGATCTGTTGCCGCTTTATCTTTTAATTCCTGCCATTTTTCTCCCCCGCCTAGCAGCCTCTTCTTTACAAGATATTCATAGTCATCATTTAAAGTTGAGCTTATAAAATCCATATCAAAGGCCTTCTCTTTTGAAAACTCAGGTACTTCATACATTGGCACAGCATCACCTTTTTGATTTTTTACTTCATGGTAAAGCACGTTAGTTTCGACTCTGTAGAGTATATTTTCCCTTTGCGAGAGTTCATCTTCTTTCCATCCGGGACGCTGCATAATCCAGTCTATCCACCCTTGTTCTGTTTGGGCTATGTAACCCATATAAGTTTTCGAAGTAAGATCGTTTTTGAGAGGCTGTAAATAATAGTTGCCAAGAATAGATATTCCGGTAGTGGTCATTGAAATTGCGATATAAGCCTGGCCAAGCACAGGAACATAGATGGCACCACCTAACATTACAACTCCCTGAGGATTGTGATTGACGAGCATATCATAAATAGCTGCTCCCTGCGCCACATAAGGAAGATTCATAAACATCTCCCTTGCCGCCACCCATGCAGCTTCCTCAGGGCCTTGATTCTGATAAGCGTAAATTACCTGCAATGCGGAATCATAGTTGCCCGCAGAAGACATCATGTTTGTTACAAGTTTTTTACCACTGAATTTTTGTTTACCCCATTCAATTTCTATAGTGGGCAACTTGTTTTCAGCCATAATTGGCCAGTACACATTAATCCCTTTAACCCCTAATCCGACATTGCCACCTATTTCCACAAGCGCAGAAGCTGCTCTCTCACTTCCGGCGAGTAACATTCTTCTGGCCACAACCTGAGGTTTGTAATGGCCACTTTCAAAGTTTGCGACAGCCCTGCGATAGGTATCTTCAGAAATTGGAAGTTTCTTTAGTGTTTCCAGCAGATGATCATAGTAAGCAAAATCTCGCAAACGATCAGATTTTAACACAGAATCAGGCTCCACTGACAAACGTGTAATAGCGGCGTCGCGCGCTATCCGCTCCAATTGTCTGACAAGGATATCGCTACCAGAAGCCTTTAACTGATTCATCAGCTTTAAAGAGAGATCCCCTTCACGAGCAGCCCTTTCAAGTAGTTGGGCCTTCTTCTTTGGATCTTTTTCTATCATTGCCCTTGCAAAAGCAAAAGAGGGTCTTTTTCCAGATTCGGAAAAACCCATCAGGTCACTAATACCATGAAACAGCGATTTCTCAATCGCCGCCTGCTGTTTATCTCTGGGAGCTACCGGATGATTCAACTTCTGCAGCTTTTTGATCTCTTTTTCCGTAATCCCGGCGTCCCAGCTATAAGCAGATTCTTTGACAGCGCGGCTCATATTATCTATCATTAATTTCCTGGCTCGTTGTTCCCACGATTTCTTCGCAGCTTCTAACCTGGCTTTTTGTAAAATCTCAGGAGAATACCCGGATAATTTTTCAACATCAGTAAGTGGAGGCATAAACTCCTTATACAAGAGAGCTTCCATTTGTGATGGCGTCATTTTAGATGGATCAATACCTGGAAGTGTTTTATCCTTATGTAGCAAACGTGCCTTTGCAGCTACATCCATTGTGTTGCGTATTTTTTTAAGTTCAGCATCTGATAAAGGTTTATTATCAGAATAAATATTTTTTATAAGGTCATTAAGTGGTTTAGGATCCCCTGTTTCCATAAATTTTTTGTATAGAGGTTCGTACTCCTGTGGTCTTAATTTCTCATCACCTTTAAGTTTGCGAAGCAAACTTGCTCCCTCGGCAAAACTACGTAATAGATATTTTGTCCGATTTCCCGGATGATGATCAAACATCAACCAGTTATCCCAGGAACCGTCAAAGGCAAATCTTTTTACCATCTCCGGCTCCATTTTTAACACCTTTTCACGGGTATCTGCCAAATGAGAAACTTTAGGTTCACCATCAGGGTTTTTAGGATCAAATTCAACTTCAGTCCATGGAGAATGTCGCTCAAACTCAGCTTTGAGTTTTTCAAGAGAAGCCTCAGGATTTTTGGGATCGAACTCTACATGAGCAAACTCTTTTTGTTTACTATAATGCTCAATAAAATCTTGAATATTTTTTGCCCTTTTGCTTTCCCCATCAGGTTGATTATTGACCTTATCAAGTTCGGCAATCAGACGATCCATATGCAAAGAGCGCAGGGAATGTTCTTTCAGGGTTTCGTATCCACGACCTTCTGCCTGACTTTTAAGTTGCCCTTCAGAACGATACGCTTCCGGGTTGGCACGCTTCTCACCCACAACGCGGTCCACTTCAACCTCGAAAGCACCCATAGTATTTTTAGACCTCCAATCAGGGAAGAAATCAGCACCATTCATACTTTCAATTCCCAAACGCGCAGGCGTTACATCATATAAACCTTTAAATTCAGCGTTAAATTTTTCTATAACCTTATTAATAAGTTGTGACTCCGATTTAAGCCCAAGTTTCTTAAGTGCCTCTTCAACCTTGTCAGAAGGCATCAGGAAAATAGTTTGGTCTACATCACTGGCTATACCGCTATTTTTATTTCCTGAATCCAGCATACCGATAGAAATGCCCAAAGTACGATCAGGGTCAAATGATTTGATCGTCTTTGCCATTGCGTCATTGATCATTTGCCTGCGAGCACGACCCAAGAGATCAGAATTATGCGCATCTAACGGAGGTTTTTTTGACTTTTTAGCAAGTTTCTCTACCTCTTCCCAGGGATGATCAGCAAAAATACGCTTAGCGGCATCAATGGTTTTGGAGTCTCGGGCTAATTTGGATAATTTTACCGTATCAGCACCTTTTAAGTCTAACTTTCCCGTTTCTCTTGTTAGAATATCTCGTAATTTATCCAGCCCCTTATCAGCGACTTCATTCTTATTACCTTGTCCGTCTTTTTCAACTATATCAGTAATATGACGAAGATCGGCAACACCCTTATCTGAATATATTTTCTTTAACAGGCGGCCTGGAATTTTTATCCTGTGATCGTCCTCATCATCTTCTGCATTGCTCTGTGCTGCGTAAAGATTATGATTAGTATCGGTAAAAATGGGAATGACAAGAGCGATAAGAATAAGTAAGAATGAGATATGAAATATTTTTGTCATTGTTATGCTTGTATATGAAAGATGGCTATTGCTAAGGTTTCAAATTAAGAAAGAATGTTGAGAACTTAATAAATTGTTTGAAAATTTATGTAATCGAGACTTCTTCAACCTTCAACTGCTACTTAAATGATTTTATTTTAATCCTTAATTTTATTTTAATCCTTACATATGAAAGAAATTTTATTTTATAGTTGCATAAAAAGCAATAAATATTTGATGGAATACAAATCCCTTCAAAAACTTATGGTTATAGATAATATTGTAATGTGTAAGCATGAAACCCATACGTTTATTTATCATCTTTTTGGTCGAATATTTTAGCTACGTAATAAATCCACGCACTGTCCTTATCGTCACTATCAAGATCCAGTATATTTCCTAACGTATCATACATTTCAATAGTCTTGAAACCCATATCTTCAAGTTGTTTTACCTGATTCACTTTATCTATATAGTACGTCAGCATAGCATAATTATGTGCTACATCATTTAGGATTGCATATCGCTTATTAAATACCTGATGGTTTCTATTCTTTAAGTGGTTGCACATGGATTTAATAAATTTTGTAAAATTCTCGACTTGCCTACACGGTCTCATTGAAAATTCCATTTCTGGACGTGAGATTGCATATCGGTGATTTCTATTATGTGAAGAGAAGACAAACAACCCTTCCTTCTTGAGTATTCTTCGTATTTCCATCAAGCCTTTAAGTCTGTCCTCATGGTTAATTGAATCAAGTCCATTAAATGAAAACATTACATAATCAAATTCCTCATTTTTAAATTTATTCATGTCCCTCACATCACCATGTAAAAAGCAGACATCCTTAAATCTTTTCCTGCATGACTCTATCATATCTAATGAATAATCGATGCCGACATAACCATTGCTCAGATTCTTTAAAATTGCCGTTGTTCTGCCACTACCACATCCAATATCAAGCACGTGTTTTCCTGCAATGGCTTCCCTGTATTTTACAAGAATCATTACTTCTGGATTCTGCAGCCTCATATTTATATAGCTTGAAACAACACTTTTGCTCTCATACTTTTTTTTGTTCATTCTATTATTCAGTTATTGTAATACCGTTGATAAAATATCATATACAACACGGTGTCCTTCTGCCGTCAGATGCCCTTCATTTGGATAGTACCATTTGCCCGGATCTCTCTGATAACGCTCCCGTAAGTATTTTGCAAGATCAATTACGCCAACCTTCATATCCTCACTATTCTCCACTATCTTTTTTCTTAAGTACTCCTGAAATTGAGCAGAGACCGAATAAGGATGTTCAACAAAAGATCTGCCAGGCATTAAAATAATACTCATCCTGACTTCTTTTTGAGTACACGTATGACGTATCTGGCCAACAATAGCAGTAAAAAGATTGATGGCGTGCTCAAACCTATCGTTAAATTGAGCAGAATGATCCGGTGGTTTGAACAAAGCACGTTCTAATAACCTAAGCAATTCAATTCTATTCACAATACGTTCTACTAAACCATTTGATTTCAAATCCTCTCCCAAAACGACTCTTGTCAAATCCTTCTTGTTTTGTTCTTGAGGTTTATGATCGATAGGGACGGGTGTATTTCTCAGTATCAATTCATCAGACATTAATTCATAAAACGGTTTTGCACGATTTGCCTGCAATGGATAAGGAAGCTCATTATCGAACAAATCATTACCAAGATAAACTACCAACAATATAACATCCGGTGAAAATTGCAAAACATTTCGTTGGATTATTAAACACTCCTGGTCAGTACTGTATCCCGGTACACCAAAATTATAATAAATGTTGCCATGCGTTTCTTGTGAATTGAGGAGTTGAATAAAAGTTTCATTGTCATTAACTCCAAAGGAAAAGGTAAAGCTGTCACCAACAAAAGCATAGCTGAACCCTGCCTGACTATGTTTTACATTAAAATCATTGCGAAATCCGTGTGAGCTGGTCGAATAGCTTACGTCAAAGTCATAGTGTTTATGCCTACCACTCCAGTTAGGAGCGAGCTTCCAGCCCAACTGATTATCGTAATTAATCAAACCATAGTCAAGATGATCACTTCTCTCGATGTGGTACTTTTTAAATCTAAGTAGTATTTCACTTGCAACAAGCACAACAAAAATACCGGACAGTGTAATTATCGTTACAAAGAGAATCCATTTTCCTTTAGACAATTATTATTTTCCTTCGCGTCTGACGAACAAGAATGATGTTTTTTGTTAAATATTTGTATGTTATTTAAAGAACTGAATTATACAAAAATTATATAAAAAATAGAATAACTTCATTTAACATTTTTTTATTTTGATAACTATGGCATTTTCGGTTAAAAAATAAGTCTATGAAAAGTGACAAGAAAAAAAATGTCTTTGCATGGTATATGTACGATTGGGCAAATTCCGCGTTTGCAACAACCGTCATAGCTGCTCTTTTACCCATATACTTTGCCACTGTTATCGTTCCCTCTGATGGATGGGAATTTAGATTCTGTGGTATTGAAATATCTACCAATGCTACCACACTATGGGCCTTTCTCTCCGGAACTACCGCTCTTCTTGTATTTTTAACGGCTCCAATCCTTGGCGCAATTGCGGACATATCAGAATCAAAAAAGAAATTTCTGATGGCCTTCTGTTTTGGTGGGAGTCTGTTTACCACACTTTTATTTTTTAGTCAGAGCGGTGATGTGTGGATGACTATGATCTTTTTCTTCCTTGCCAATACCTGTTTTATCAGTGCAAATATTTTTTATGACTCTTTTCTTCCTCACATTGCTTCCACTAGCGAGATTGATCAGGTTTCGGGGAGAGGTTATGCCTATGGATACCTTGGAGGTGGCCTACAGTTCTTAATCTGCATAATCTTAATCCTTGTCCACAGTAAGGTCGGTATTGAGAAAACAATGGCAGTGAGAATAAGCCTGTTGTTTTCAGGTGTCTGGTGGGCTGGTTTTTCAACAATCACACTTGTATGGCTGCACGAACCCAGGAATAACAAAACATCTCCTCAACAATATCAAGGCAATAATAGTTCATGGATCTACGTAAAATTTGGATTATCAAGAACGTGGCTCACCATTTTGAGAGCTAAAAGACACCGTAACCTTGCTCTCTTTCTGATAGCCTTTATGTTTTATAATGATGGTATACATACGGTTATCAGAATGGCCGCTATTTATGGAAAGGATGAACTGGGACTCAAGAATGAAACTCTTATGGGCACTCTTTTATTAGTACAATTTATCGGCATTGGAGGTGCACTGTTATTCAGCCGAATTTCCAAAACTTTTGGTGCAAAGAGAATATTGATTTTCGTTTTGTTTCTCTGGTTGGGCATCTTATGCTATGCATATATTATGACTAGAGCTCTTGACTTCTGGATACTGGGCATTGCAGTAGGTTTTGTCCTTGGTGGCTCTCAAGCGATAAGCAGGTCTCTTTACGGAGCAATGATTCCCGCAAAGGAATCAGCCGGGTTTTTTGGATTTTACTCTGTTTTCGAGAAATTCTCTGCTATATGGGGGCCGTTTGTTTTCGGTATTGTTCGTCAAATCACGGGAACATCTCGTCTTGCCATCTTGTCACTAGTCATTTTCTTTATTATTGGAATTGTGCTCTTATGTTTTGTAAAAGAGAATAGTAAAACCCCGGCATTGGCTTAAATATTTACGGCAAGTATTTTGATGTTATAACTTCTTCAACTCTTAAAGATAAGACGCTGCGCCCTTGTGCTGTCTCCGCGTTTTACAGGTATTATCAATTCAGAATCTTCTCTCTGGAACTCATAGACCAACTTCCCACCTTCCTTATCAGAGTGTGTACAGTATAAAATTTTCCCTGATACAGTATCTCCGTCCAGATTAGCGGCGATAACTCTTAAAGGCAAACAGCAGGCAGCATGAAAGACTATCTTATTATCTAATGCAAGAAGTCGTGTATAATGAGGTTTCCTCCCCCCCCCATACCTGCATTTTTTGAGGACTGTTTATGTATTTCGCCTAAGACATTTTCAATCAAGTACTTTTCATTCGCCTCAATTTGATTATCCAGACCAACACACCCATCTTTCTCTACAAGACTCATTATCCTTTCGGCATCTGCATTGTCCTGTTTTATAGACTCCTCTGAAGGGCCCTTAGCTGTTTTAACCCTACGGTTTTCAACCTTTGGAGCTTTAAGATTAACCAAAGGTAGTTTTTATAAGACAATATAGAGTTATTATCAAACTGATTTAGTTAGTTTTCTGTTGCGGAAAGATAAATATTACTTAAAAGTATTATTTATGTGTTTCACTATCTCTGAAAACGAAAAAGGCTTTTTAATTATAAAATCAACTTTTAAAGCCATATCCTCTATAGGTTTGAGTTTATCACCCCAGCCGGTAATTATACCTATTTTTGGTCTTCTCTCCAACTCATTCAGTGCCTTTATTACATCATATCCAAAGACTTCAGGCATAACCATATCACATAATACAAGATCATAACTAGAATTTTTAGCTAATATTATAGCCTCTGCACCATTATTTACGGCCTTAACCATGTGACCATCACTAGAAAGGAGTTTCTCCAGAATATCGCATATTTCACTTTCATCATCTATCACAAGGATTTTGAGACCATCTCTCTTTGTTTCTTGTTCCGGCACAGATATTTCTTTTGTACTACATGCTCCAGTCGCTATCGGAAATTGGAGAGTAAATGTACTGCCCTCTCCCACCTTACTTTCAACTGCAATTTCCCCACCATGCCTTATGATTATGCCATAAGTAATACTCAACCCTAATCCTGTACCTTCCGGTCTCCGTGTGGTAAAAAAAGGATCAAATATCTTCTTCTTCACATCTTCTGTCATACCCTTACCGGTATCAGAAATGCTAATGAACACAGCACCATCTTTGTTCCATGTACTAAATATAATCCGACCACCGTCAGGCATTGCATCAAGGGCGTTGTTAATTATATTAATAAATATCTCTCTATATTCTGTTTGATTACCATACACTTCTGGCACTTCCCTGATATCCTTTGAGTCCATGTGGTAGCTTATACCATTGGCTTGAGCCATGTTTTTCCATCTGGGCATCGTAAAATCAATAGACTGTTTTATTAAATCTCTTATATCACAAGACACCAACTCTGTAGTATCTTGACTTGACTTGGTAAACCTAAGCATCTTGCTGGATATTTCAGCACCATCATTTGTTGCCTTCTTAATCGTGCGAAGTGTATCAATCAATTCTACATGATCTTTATAGGTTTTTTCCATCAACTGTACATTACCTGAGATGATTGCGAGTATATTATTAAACTCATGAGAAATTCCAGCAGTTATTGTCCCAATGGACTTTAGTTTCTCTGACTGCAAGAGTGCTTCCTCCATCTTCTTCCGATCTGTTATATCCCGAAAGATGCCTCTTGTGGAAACAGGTTTCCCCTCAGCATTAAAACGACAGTTTACACTTCCCTCAACAACGATCTTTCTACCGTCCTTTGTAATAAATATAACTTCAATACTTTTAACCTTTTCTCCAGATGTCACCCGCTTGAACATATCCATGCAATGTGCATGACTATCGGGATGGACAATATCAAATAATATTAGTCTGGCAATATCTTCTTCGTTATACCCAAGCGTTTCTTTCCATGCATTATTAACATACACTACCCGTCCTTCCGGTGTAATACACTGAATAAGGTCATTGACATTTTCAAATAGGTCCTTATACCGTACCTCTCCCTCCTCCAGTTCCTCTTCTGCCCTCCTACGCTTGGTGATTTGGCCAAGTAGAGAGAGAAGACGTTCCATATCTATCGGCTTTGTTTCATATGAAATTACATTATTCTGCTTCACTGCATCAATAGCACTATCTAGCGAAGCATAGGCTGTTATATGGATAAATTCCATTGAAGAAGAAATACTTGACAGTTTTTTTACAAGTTCGGAACCGGACATATCAGGCATCTCAATGTCTACAAGGGCTACATCGTATTTATTATCTTGTACAAGAGCAATTGCATCTTTGCCACAATTAGCACACTCAACAGCATACTCTTCATGCTCCAGAAACTCCTTAATACCATCACTGAGCTCTTCGTTATCATCAACAACAAGTATATTTGCTTTTATTTCCATCGTTTGTATTCTAGAAATGAGACAATTGAAGTAAATTTGTACTCATCTCAAAATAGTTTTCGGATTAAATCAAAAAACTAATTTGAGATGAGTATAACTGTAACCAAGATTTGGTTGCCTGCCAGACATCTCGTTCAGGCGGGCAGTTATCCCTGGGCAAAAGGCGCCGAGGACTTTACCCGGGCATAATGGTTTTTGGATTTTTCCAAAAACCATTTTGAAATGAGTATATCTTCCAACCTTAAACCACCCAACATACTGGAATCATTTCAAAAGGAAGGGAATGTCCTGTTCTCACCCGGAATATGGAGCACATCATCAGTGCTGATGCGTATTAAAAGCAGTAACATGGCCACTACACTCAAGAAAACGACCCTGTACAACAATTTTGGAAGCTATTCATCTAGTTTCTATCTTCCAAAGCATTTTGCATGACTTCAAGCAGATTATCTATATCTAATGGTTTTTCAAGTAATGCACAAATGTCATTTTTTGAATCCTGATCAAAAAGACTTTCAGTCTCTTGTTTATTATCTGTAATAATGACAACTTGCACATCAGGACGAAAATCAATAATCTTCTGATATGTTTCAAGGCCATCCGCGTCTTTCAGCTTCATATCAAGAATGATAATATCGAATTTTTTTTCACTTGCCGCTCGTATTGCTGTTTCTCTATCTCTAACAACTACTCCCCGGTATCCCTTTTCAGCAAACGTATCAAGTAAGTTTGAACAGAGTTCTTTGTCGTCATCTGCTATCAAAACCACTGCTCCTTCCGAAAAAGACTTCTTTATACTACAAATAAGTCTTTCATTATCTACAGGCTTTTGAAAGGTGCCAAAGACTCCATTTCGCAATGCTTCCCTGAGACGGCTTTCTACCGCAAAAGCCGTCATCAAAATAGTGGGAGTTTCTGGAGAAACTTCTTTAAGTTTCTGAAATGTTTCAACCCCATCCATCCCTGGCATTCTGACATCCATTAACACCATATCAAACTCTTCTTTCTTGATAGTTTCAAGGGCCTTGAAACCATCATGAACACCTATAGCATCAAAACCTTCCATTTCCAAAAAATCTATTATACCCTCACAGTAGTCTATATTATCATCCACTACAAGTATCCTTCTATTAGTCTTCACAATTAACTCCTTTGGTTTACAATATCACTATATTTCACAATATTATACAAACTATCAATTTATAAGTCTTTAAGTAACCTTACTTATCGAGCTATCTAGTGCTCAGTATCAGCAGATGGAAAGCGTAATATGAAAGTTGCGCCTTTACCCTCTTCTGACACAGCATCTATCGTACCTCCATGTTTTTCCATAATCATCCTGCATATCGTAAGCCCATAACCAAAACCCTTTACCTTAGTCCCATAGAATGACTGAAAGATTTTGTTTACGTCTTCAGCCGTAATGCCGTGCCCGGAATCCCTTATTGAAATAACAATATTACCATCTTCCTCTTTATAAGCAACTATCCAAATTGTCCCTTGATTATCCATTGCATGTACGGCATTAGACAAAATATTTCTTAATACTATAGAGATTTGCTTTTCATCTACATCCACGAATAACTCGTTTTTCGTCATCGAATTAATAAAATGCACACTTTGTGGTGACTTTGATAAACCTATTCCATTCCCAATAATATCACTAATATCCCATCTTCTTTTGTTAGGTGCTTCCAGTTTTGACAGGTCTTGCAGACTTTGTATAGTATCAACAGTTTCCTTAACCTGTTTGATTATTCGATTTATTTGAGATTTAGTTTTTTCATCTGCACCTTCGAGCTTTCTCTTCAGATTTAATGCAGAAATATCTATCGTAGCCAGGGGATTTCTTATTTCATGAGCAATACTGCCTGCTAACTTACCCAAAACAGCAAGACGTTCGGACGCGGCAATTTGCTCTTCCATATGCACTTGTTTCGTGATGTCACGCCAATTACTTATGATAATACCCTGATCCTCTGTAGACTCCTGTGCTACAAGTGAAGCATTAACACTTAAATGCCTTACCCCTTTAGTTAATGTGATATTGAAATTGACATCATAACAATAACCGTCACGATAGACACTATCCACCAATTTTGCCCATAAATCTACGGATCCATTATCAAGTTGTTGAAGCCAGACAAAAAGGTTTGTCTCAATAACATCCCTCCAATGTTGTCGAAAAAAGGAGCTGAACCTTCCATTAACTAACACTATATTCTGAGATGCATCTGTAACGACAACACCATTTGGGGTTGAACGTAATAATCCCTCAAAAAACTTAACGGTTCTTCTTGTCGATTCTAATTCACTTACATTTGAAATTTTATCCATAGTGATTATCTTTACGTCTGAACTGCTTTAGCTACTTTCACAACGCTGTACTTGTATTCCGGTTGTTTAGAATGCAGATCGTATACATGATTAGTAAGCAAGTTTGCCAGTCTGCCATCACCAACATTCAGCGCACTGCCATAATGCATTGGCATGAAAATGGTGTTTGCAAGCATACGGTCAGTAATGCATACCGCACCTCTAACAGAACCTCTTCTCGACGTCACCTCTACTTCATCACCCTCAACTATACCTAAATGTGCAGCCGTATCTGGGTTAATCTCAACAAAGTTGTCCGGTGCAGAGGACTCAAGTTCGGCAACACGGCCAGTACGAGTACGGGTGTTGAAATGCCATTGTAAACGTCCGGTAATAAGGATATAAGGATATTCTTCATCTGGTGTTTCACATGGCAGTTTGTATTCCCGGGGTAATAACGCAGCACGGCCATCAGGTCGGGGAAATCGCCGGTCAGTAAACAAACGCTCTGTTCCCGGATGGTCTTCAGTTGAACATGGTAATTGAGGACCAATATTTTTTCTTAAACGTTCGTATGTCACACCATTCATATCACATATCCGTCCCTTAGTTATTTTCTTAAGTTCCTCGAACACTTCTTCTGACGAAGAAAATTGAAAATCATTTTTAAAACCCATGGCTTGTGCCACTCTGCAAATAATATCATAATCAGGTTTTACATTACCATACGGTTCAACTATCCCATCTACCAGTTCTATGCGTCGTTCTGATGAAATAAAAGTACCTGTCTTTTCAAACCAGTGTGCACCTGCCAGCACAACATCTGCCATCATGGATGATTCTGTTGGATGAAATATATCCTGGACAATAAGCAGTTCTGCTTTTGCCAAACCTTGCCTGACCCATTTTGTATCAGGCAAAGACGCTGCGGGGTTTGCTGAAACAATCCAGAGAGCACGTACGTCTCCGGAATGGAGACCTTCTACCATTTCTATAATTGATCTTCCTGGAGTAGGCTTTATCTTATCTATTGGAATTTCCCAGAAGTCAGCAAGTTCTTGCCGGTGTTGTGGGTTAACTACCATACGCATTCCCGGAAGCAAATGTGAAAGCCCGCCCACCCATCTGTTGCCGAGGGCATTAGATTCTCCTGTAATTGATAGCGGCCCTGCTCCCGGCCGGCAAAAGTTATCAGTTAACAACCACAGATTGTGTAACGTATTATTTTTGAATACCGCCTGTGTAGAATGGTTATATCCTTGGAACCAGAAAACGAGCATCGCTTTTGCTTTTCCGATGAGACGAGCAGCCTCTCTGATTTGGCCTTCCGGGCAACCGGTAATTTTTGAGACGCGTAATGGTGTATATTCATTTACAAGTACTTTCAGGTCACTGAGGCCAGAGGCATATTCTCCAACCAACTCCTCATCTACATAACCTTCTTCAAATAAGACATGGGCCAATGCGTTATTCAGCGCAACATCTGTGCCTGGTTGTATCTGAAGATGAATGTCAGCAATTGAAGCGGTTTCAGTCCTGCGTGGATCTACGACAATCACCTTAGTGCCATTTTTTCCCCTTGCAGCACAAACTCGACTGAAAATGGCAGGAACAGAAACCGCCATATTATTACCCGCAATAAATATTAGATCTGCTTTTTCAACATCATCATAACAGGCAGGCGGAGCATCAGCCCCAATTGTCGATATAAAACCCATTGCCGAGCTCGACATACAAAGGCGCGTAGTACACTCAATGTTATTAGTGCCGATAGCGGCCTTCATAAATTTATTCGCTACATAATATTCCTCGTTTAGACAAGTTGCTCCCATATGGAGTGCAATTGAGTTCGGGCCGTGTTTATCAATAATTCTTTTTAATCCGACAGCAACATGATTGATTGCCTCGTCCCAGCCTACCGGTGTATGTTTACCATCACACCGAATCATCGGTCCACTTAATCTGCCCTCTGCCTCAAATACCGGTACATAATTAGCGGGTAAAGTACAAATAGTTCCATCGTTTACCGGGTGCCCCTTCATCCCTTTGATATCAACAACTTTTCCTCCCTCTAAGCCAACCATCAAGCCACAACCCAATCCGCAATATGAGCATGTTGTTTTTTTCCATTGAATTGTCACTTCATAGATCCTTTCACGAATTACGAATATCTAGTCAGTCGAATACTCATCATGGTGTACAACCTATATATAATAGATATAAACACCTCTTAAGCTGATGCTTACGAAAAAAAGCTTGCTACGAATTGTACATTTTAATGAATGTAATGGCAAAAACAAATTCCAAAACTACCAATTTAAAAATATTAATCTTACTTCAACACTCAATTAATAGAGAAACACTTAAGCTTTGCTCAAATTAACGTATATACGACCCGGCCAATAACATACCTGAGTGGCGACAAGTGGGATCCTATTCTACCGTATCACAATTACCACATAAAGAATGAGAGAACGAAGCAAATTCGTTTTTACAATGATATCTTTCTCATTGATTCTCCTTATCTTATTACTTTATAATATAGTTATATGAGGCACTTAACTCAGTAGAGAGCCGTGTTGTCTGAGTTTTAAAAACGCTTATAGTTAAGTGTTATTGTATACCCTTCCTTTCTGAATGTTTCTGTGGCAAACTCACGGAATCTCAAGAAAAGTGGGTTTATACATATTTTTGTAGCATGATATTTATCTATTACTGATTTAATAAAAATAAACATGACAGTAGCGATTAAAAATATTTCAGGGCAGTTACCTGCTTTTTGGGAGAGAAACGTCATTTTCTTTGCAAATATGCATTCGATTTTTTATGACAATATTGTTGGATTGAACAGGCTTAAACAGCAGATTAGAGGTGTTAATACTTACGGAGGACGACTCATACCGATTATTAATCTCCTTTTCAAAGGAGACAATAATCTTCTTATACTGGAAACAGCTCCTGATCAAACACTGCTACGTTATTTCCAGGAAGACCTTGAATTGAGTCTTCCAAATATTGCAGTACTATCACATTCCGTTTATGACAGCCTTCTTAATCAAGGTGATAAACTGATTCATGATGAAATAAGCCCAACACTCACCATGATCCATCAGCATAACGCATCATGGATAGACGGATTTGTTAGCGATAACGTACTTATAAATCTTGCAAAGGCCCTCAACAAACCAACCATAAGCAGTCTGGAAGGCAGCAAAAGGGGAAATAATAAATTCCTCCTCCACAACACTCTTTCAGAGAAGGGTTTTCCTGTGTTTGATACGATACCTGCAGCGTCACCTGATGATGTAGCTACTTGTATTGCCACACTCCGTAAGAAGGGATATAAAAAAGCTGTAGTCAAGGCCCAAATCGGTGCTTCCGGTGTCGGTATGACAGGTTTGTCAACTAATTCCGGTAACATCAATCATATCCCCGAACACTTTTTTTTTGAAGGTCCGTGTATGGTACAGGGGTGGCTTGATGAGACGGTTAAAAATGTACGTCATATGGGGTCGCCCAGCATTCAACTTTTCCTGGATGACAATACCGTGTCCCTTTATGATATTACCGAGCAGATCCTTAATTCGGACAGTGTTCACGAAGGCAATCTCTCGCCTCCACCCTATTTTAGTAAAGAAGACTGGGTTTTTGAAGAATTGTTTCGTCAAGCTGCGGCTGCCAGCATCTGGCTTCACGAACAGGGATACAGGGGAACGGCAAGTGTTGATTTTCTGGTTGTCGAACATGGTGGCAACGTTGAAGTCAGAGTGTGTGAAATAAACGCGCGGATTACTGGCGCTACATACCCATCGGTAATAGCAAGGCATTTCCTTCCACATGATGCCTGGTTAATGAGAAATGTACGGTTTGCCAGACCACTGAAAGACACAAGCTTACTGAAGATGCTGGACCAGGCAGGCTATCTTTTTCATCCTGATATGCAGGAAGGTATTTTGCCTATAAACTTTAATCTCAGCAAAGATGGCAGTGTACAAAAAGGACAATTTCTCTGTCTTGCAAAAAGCTTAGATGGTTGTCTCTCCATTCTGAAGCAGATAGAATCTATACTTCCCATAAGCTGGCATTATGATCGTGACTGAAACAAAATTATAATGATGATACACGTCAAACTCCAAATTCCGACAAAGAACACGAAAACAAGAATAATATATTTAAAATTAAATATTAATGTAAGGTAAACCATGACAAAACTATCAACAGATTTACAGAAAAAACTTGTAGCCTTAACAAGAGACTTAATCCTGATCCCCAGTGATGAGTCTCGGCCGGATGACATAGATCGTTGTTTTGAGTTTATAATCAACCACTTAGAATCGCTTGATTCTATCGTTATAAAAAAACATTATCACTGTGGTATTGCCTCTCTGGTTGTTCTCCCAAAAAACATAGACCACCCTAAAGTCCTTCTCTGCGGACATCTCGATGTTATCACGCACTCTAACACCCATAGCTATCGTTCACAGGTAACTGATGGCAAAATAATCGGACCAGGTGCAGGTGATATGAAAGGCCCTCTAGCGGTACTTCTAGAAGTTTTTATGAATTTACATGCGAAATATGATGATCTTTCATTCGGGCTGGCAATTACGTCTGATGAAGAACGTGGAGGAGATGCGGGTATGCGCTTTCTCTTTGATGAGATAGGGCTCAGGTGTGACGTGGCTTTAGTACCGGACGGAGGATCTCTCAACGAAATAACTGTTGAAGAAAAAGGAATAGTTCATTTAAAAATCCAGTGCAATGGGCACTCTGCGCATGCGGCCCGTCCGTGGTTAGGAAACAACCCGCTTGAAAGGCTTGTTGATGCTGTCTCCCGTCTGCGGAAAAGTTTTGATTCATTAAAGGAAGGAATTGACCACTGGCACCCCACTTGCGCACTCACAATCCTTAAAACATCAAATCAAACTGTTAACTGCACCCCTTCAGAAGCGGAAGCCACTCTGGATATACGTTTTCCCGCCCCCTACACCGTAGACCAAATCTTAAACCATATCTGCAATATATTAGGCGATGAAATCGACACACACACGATAATGAGTGCAGAAGCAACACGGTTTACACCAGACCCCCTATACCTTTCTGTTTCTGAGGAAATCACAGGCAAACCTACTTTGCAAAAAAAGGAAGATGGTGGAAGTGACGCGCGTTTTATTGGACATCATAATATCCCGGTAATCGTTTCCAGGCCGATTGTCGGAGAACTCCATTCTCTTGATGAGTGGATAGATATAAGCTCAATGGAAACATTTTATCATATCTATGAGCGCTATTTAGAACGAAAACTGCTTTAAGATGATTGAGGGATTACTGGAATCTGAAACTACAAGAAGGATTGAGGAAATAGATAGACACTTCTAAACTCCTCAACCCCTAAATTCTTTAATTACAATCTCATACCAATCCCTTGTGAGCAAGCCATCTTTCAGCCTCAAGTGCTGCCATACAACCGGTACCGGCAGCAGTAATTGCCTGTTTGTAATAAGGATCCATAACATCACCGGCAGCAAACACCCCCACCACACTTGTTGCAGTCCTCCATGACTGACGAGTACCGATAAAGCCATTCTCATCTAACTCTAAACTATCACCAAGAAAAGAAGTATTCGGAGTATGGCCAATTGCGATAAACAGCCCACTACAGTCCAGATTTGATTCCTCTTTACTAATTGTATCCTGTATTCGTATTCCAGAGATTATTTTGTCGCCCAGAACATCTGTAATGACAGTGTTCCATTTGAATTCTATCTTTGGATTCGATTTAGCACGCTCCTGCATTATGGGGCTTGCCCTGAGTTCGTCTCGACGATGGACAAGAACCACCTTACTTGCAAACTTTGTCAAATATATACCTTCTTCGATTGCAGAATCTCCTCCTCCTACTACTACCAGCACTTTGTCCCTGTATCCGGGAAGCGCACCATCGCATATAGCACACGCACTCACTCCTCCGCCAGTTTTTGCAAGCCGTTGTTCATTCGGCAAATTCATCCAGTTTGCCCTTGCGCCTGTGGCAATAATAACGCTTAATGCCTCAATATCATTGCCTTCTGAACTCTTTAACTTAAAAGGGTGTGAGCTGAAATCAACGGATGTAATGTCTTCTGTAATTACCTGAGTATCAAATCTTTGAGATTGTTGCTTAAAAAGATCCATCATCTCTGTTCCCTGTATGCCGGAAGGGAAACCAGGATAATTTTCTACTTCTGTAGTATACATAAGCTGACCACCCGGAACCATAATGTTTGACGGTTCTCCCTCATAAACAACGGGATCCAGGTTGGCCCTTGCCGCATAAATGGCTGCCGTCCATCCAGCCGGGCCGGAGCCAATGATTACTATCTTCTCTGCCATATTCTCTCTCCATTTAAGAAAAGCGCATCACAGCCTGTTCGGCCCGTCCGCACAGATTCATCCGGGCGGGCTACGTCTTTCTGGAAGACACGCCCCCTACACGTTAAAAATGAAAATTCTATCATGCATGCTTTTTAAATGCAAATACGGAACATATAAAATTATTATCAGTAGCCGAATTACTGTCATTTTTTCATATAGTCGATCCGGTAGCTGATTTATAAGTAGAATCTCCGTAAGGGTTTTGCTATAGTGAAAGATTGAAAATAGACAGCATGCCTTTCTTTCTTTTCTTAAGATATAGACAATATATATTCTAAATTTTTTCCAATAAAGAACGTTCGTGTTATGCCATATGCTGTATTTTATAATTGTTATAAATTAATCTAAAAATGCCAGAAAACCTTTTACGCTTAAAAAATAATTCAAAAATCGCCATTATCGGTGGTGGCCCGGCAGGATGTTTCTTTGCAAACGATGCAATACAACAGGCAAAAAAACTTGATATCAATATTCAAATAACAATCTTTAACAGCAAGGATTTCAACCAGAGGGGTCCCAGTGGGTGTAATATGAGTGCTGCGGTTATTGCAGGTTCTTTACATACAAAACTTACAAGGGACGGTATTATCTTACCTGATAGTATCATTCGCCAGGAAATCAAAGGATATTATTTTCATACTGAAGAGTATGGTATTGAGTTATATAAACCAGATCATTTAAGTAAAAGTAGTATCATGGCTGTATACCGTGGCAATGGGCCTCTTTACAGCACTCACACAGTAAGCCATAGTTTTGATGATTTCCTGTTAAAACATGTTATTAATCAGGGTGTAAGCGTAATTTTAGAACCAGTACTGGATCTAAAATTATCTTCCGATCCTGATACCCCTGCAACCGTAATCCACGGAAAAGGTGGCCAGCGTAATAAAATGGAAGCAGATTTAGTAGTGGGTGCATTTGGTATAAATTCCAATATGGCCAATAAAATAGAAAATTTAAATTTTGGTTACATACCTCCAAAATCGATTAGAACGTGTCAAATGGAGATACCGTTAGATCCCGCTTTCATAAAGAACTCTTTTAAGGACAACATACAGGTATTCGCACTTGGAATTGAGCCATTCAGATTTGCGTCAATGGTGCCAAAAGACAATTACGTAACAGTAAGCCTGGTAGGTTCTAGAGATTTGACAAGCAATGATCTCATTGATTTTTTAAATCATCCGACTGTCCGTAAGAATTTACCTCATAATTGGGAAATGCCTGATAAATTCTGTATGTGTTTACCGAAAATTGTACTTTCACACGCAACAAATCCATTCACTGATAGATTTGTTCTTGTAGGTGATGCCAGCATATCAAGGATTTTCAAAAATGGCCTGGAATCAGCCTATATAACTTCACAGCTGGCAGTACGGGCAGCATTTGAAAACGGTATTTCATGTGAAGACTTTGCCAGACATTATTACAAACCCGCCAGGAAACTACTTGCTATGGACAATAAATTGGGAGCAGTAATTCTGGCAGTCAGTGACTTTATTACCAGACAGAATTGGCTGGTAAAAGCACGTCTTTCATACGTTGAAGACAAAAGGGGCTCCTGGATTGCAAACCATCTCAATACACTCCTCTGGAATATGGTCACAGGAGATGCTCCTTATCATAAAATATTGATACAGGCCCTGCATCCTCTATTCCAGGTTAAATTAATACCTATTACGATAAAATCTTTAATTACAGATGTCATCAGACAAATGTTTTCTAAAAAGAGATAAAATAATATATATATGCATGATTAACTAATTGCCGGTACTCTGGAGAATATGGTACCTGGTTACTCTTACGGAAAGCTAATACTCAACAAAATCAATCAGTAGCAAATATGAAAAAAGAACGCATAATGGTTGTAGAAGATGAAATTGTAACGGCAAGATCTTTACAGATGAGCCTGGAGAAGTTGGATTATGTCGTAACCGCAATAATATCTTCCGGAGAACAAGCCATTCAGAAGTTAGAAGATGGAGACTGTCCTGATTTAGTTTTGATGGACATTTCACTACAAGGCAAAATTGATGGAATTGAAACGGCCGAAATAATAAATACCAGGTTTGATCTTCCTGTCATATACCTTACCTCTAGTGTGGATATATCAGTTTTTGAAAAAGCGAAAACTACAAATCCGTATGGATATATAACAAAACCTTCCAAGAAAGAAGCATTACAAAAAGTTATTGAACTCGGTCTCTACAGGCACAGATCAGACAAAGAGAGACGCATGCTTGTTATAGAGCTAGAGAAGGAAATCGTTAAGCGGAATCGTATTGAGAAAGAATTAGAAATACGCGTTCGTCAACAGAATGTCATAGCTTATCTTGGTTACAAAGCCCTGTTGAGTATGGATACGATAGACTTTATGAATAAGGTTGTAAAAAAAGTTGCTGATACGCTGGATAATGAATATTGCAATATTCTCGAACTACTGCCTGATGATATGAACATGCTGCTTTTGGCAGGCATTGGATGGGAAAAAGACCTTTTAGGACATACCAAAATCAAGTCAGGGTTGGATACACAGGAAGGCTATACATTAAATTCAAGCAAACCCGTTATCGTTGATAATTTAAAGGCTGAAACACAATTCTATGGTACTCAACTTTTGCACAAATATAACATTGTCAGCGGAATGAGTATTGTTATTCAGGGCAAAGATGGCCCCTGGGGAATATTAGAAACTTATTCAATAAAGCAGAAAACCTTCAGCAAGAATGATATCAACTTTCTCCATTCCATAGCAAACCTTCTAGCCAGTGCAATTGCCCGTAAAAAAGTTGAAGAGACGCTAAAAGAATCTGAAGAGAAATATCGCAAGCTGATAGAAACTGCACAAGATGCCATTGTTTGTGTTGAAAATGGAAAAATTACTATCTGGAATAAATCAGCCGAGAAAATATTCGGGTATTTAAAGAGTGAAATTATAGGAAAACCAGTATCAACTATTATTCCTGAAAGATTTAGAGAGGGACACCAGAAAGGAATGAAGCAATTTCTGGAATCAGGCAAAGCCAGTATTATGGATAAAATCGTAGAATTTTCCGGAAAGTCTAAAGATGGAATTGAGTTTCCAATAGAAATGTCATTGTCTTATCAGAAAACAAAAGATAAACATTATACCTTTACCGCAATATTAAGAGATATTACAAGTCAAAAACAAACAACAGAACAACTAATAGAAAAATCTAAAGAAATTGAGAAAATAAATAAAGAATTAAAGGATTTTGTTTATACCGTCTCACATGATTTAAAAGAACCTTTGTTCTCAATTGATGGTTATAACACAAGATTATACAAAACCTACAAGGATACATACGACGAAAAAGGCAGGAAATTCTCAAACAGGATAAAAGCAAATATAGAAATAATGTCGAACAGGATTAAAGAAATTCTAGAAGTTACAAAAATTGGTATGATAACATACGATTTTAAAGTCAATAATACTGGAAATATTGTTAAGGAGGTACTGACATCGTTAGAAGATCAAATTGAGTCCAACAATATTAATACAATAATCAATCATAACCTGCCAACTATTTTATGTGATGGAAAACGAATAAGTGATGTGTTTTGTAATTTAGTTACTAACGCTATTAAATTTATGGGAGATGACAAACAAAGACAAATCACAATTGGATGCAATAAAGATGGAGATAATAATAAATTTTATGTTGAAGACACAGGCATAGGCATTCGAAAAGAATCCCAGGAGAATCTTTTCAAGATTTTCAGCAGACTTAAGGAAATAGAGGCGGAAGGCACAGGTGTTGGATTGATAATCGCTAAAAAAATTGTAGAATTGCACAAAGGAAAGATATGGATAGAGAGCCCCATCGCCGGAGAAAAAGGAACACGGTTCTGCTTTACGATACCAAAAGACTAGACAATTACATAAATTTGAGATAGGAAAGAATCAATCTGTCGGAGAGAGCAAGTAATGTAAAGAGTTTTTAATATATGAGTTTCAGAACAACTGTAGGGTGGACATGTGTCCACCCTACTAACAAATGATTTGAACGCTATTGTAACCGCATTTACCGTGGAGACGAAACATTCTAAATTTTGTCAAATTGAATAATTCAATTATCATACGGATTAACATCATTAAGGTCAAAATTTTTCAAATTGCTTCTTTTTTCGTCATCCGCCTCAATACCCGCGTACTCAACAGTGTCATAACTATAACTGCCACTATTAATTCCACTTCCTTCATACCGTTCTTCATCCTCTTTGCATTTAATACAAAGATTGACGAAAGGTATGGCCATTAACCGCGGTTTATTTATGCTCTTACCACAGTTCCCACAAGTACCGTACTTACCTTCCTTAATTTTTATCAAAGCGTTATCTATTTGTTCAATTTCATTCGCTTCACCTTGCGCAATAGACATAACAATTTCATCTTCTATCAGGTTAGATGCAATGTCTGCAGTATCTGAAAGTCTGTCTGTACCCGAATTTTTAAACTCCCCTAACCTCAGTTTTACCTCACTTAAAAGATATTCCCTTCTATCTTTAAGTCTCTGAACTAATTGATTTATGAATTTTTTGGTCATTTTAGAATTTCCTAATAATTATTAAAAATATATTATTGATACATTTGGAATACACGCAAACTACATACCGTAATATGCCAGTTTGCTGAAATCAGATAAAAGCTAAAACTATTTTCAACTATATAAGTATAATAAATATACCAAATTTAATATAATAACCGAAATATAAGGCCAAATGTTTCATCAATTTCTTAAAATTACAATAAAATATATGATATTTTTTATAATATATGCACAAATGGGCCAATTTATTCAATTTGCTATAAATTGACTCTACTAATACTGAAAGATTATTAACCATTAGTAATTATTTTCTCTTTAGAAATCATACGCAAGAAATGATAAAACGAAAATATTTCTTGAAATAATTTCGCCTATGTGGTTAATAATTGTCGATCTCCAGATCTATTTTTCTTCATTCAGTTCAGAGCTGTTTTGGTATACTGTGTATGCTTAACGTTACCATCACAAATTAATCTCCAAAAAGAGAGTCTGTTTCTCAACATATGAGGAGTACAATAAAGTACTTTAGAGCTGATTTTTTTTTTACATAAATAAATATGAGCAAGTTAATAGCCATAATAGATGACGAACCGGACATTGTAGAGCTGGTGTCTATTCATCTAAAGAAGGCAACGTTCAAGACCAAGGGATTCTCTAATGCAGAAGATTTGTATCGCTTTCTGGGTCTGTCCGATGGACATAGTCAGGAAAGTGAGCAGATACCGGACCTTATCATCTTGGATTTGATGCTACCGGATGCAGATGGGATTGAAATATGTAAAAACCTGAAAAAGAGAGACAAGTTTTCTCTAATCCCTATCATAATACTTACGGCAAAGGGAGAAGAAACGGACAAAATCCTGGGATTGGAATTTGGTGCGGATGACTACGTAACGAAACCTTTCTCACCAAGAGAGTTGGTTGCCAGGGTAAAGGCCGTGTTAAGAAGGCATCAAAAAATCGATGAATCCGGAAAATTGAATCTCGGTGGAATATTAATCATCGACACTGAAAAGCATGAAGTTACTGTTGAAGGACAAAAGATAGAGTTAACTTCTACTGAATTCAGGATACTAAACCTTTTTGTCTCAAACAAAAGTAAAGTATTTTCGAGATACGATATTTTAGACCATTTATGGGGAGATGAAAAAATTGTTTTAGACAGAACAATAGATGTACATATAAAGAATTTAAGAGACAAGATGGGTAAAGCGGGACAACTTATAAAGAATATTAGAGGTATAGGTTATAAATTGGAAGCTCGCCTCGGCGAGTCTGCCTAAGGCATGAAATGAAAAACTCAATTTTTATAAAAATATTTAGCGGATACCTACTCATCGTCATTGTAATCCTTGCCATCACATTTCCACTCTCATTCAGAGCAATAAGACATCATCACATAGACACATTAACCGGTAATTTGAAAAATCTCTGTATTACGTTAAAACTGAAAATCTCCCCACTATTAGAAAGCAACCAAATTGAAGACCTGGACACTCTCATTAAAAAGTTGGGTAAGCAGATAGATACAAGGATCACGGTCATAAGCCCTGAAGGCGTGGTCTTTGCTGATTCTGAAAAAATCCCAACAGTAATGGAGAACCATAAGAATAGGATTGAGATAATACAGGCCATTAAATACGGTTTTGGAACATCGTTAAGATACAGTGCATCAGTAAAAGAGGAGATGCTATATGTCGCTATACCGATTGAAAAAGATGATGAAGTCTGTGGCGTTTTAAGGGCAAGCCTGTTTTTAAAAGAGATAAATACGCTACTTAATAATTTAAAGATAAACATCATCACGATTGCAGTAATTATTGTCATAATATTATTAATAGGTGCGTTCCTGTTTTCCCGTAATTTTTCAAGGCCCCTTAACGAACTAGGAGCTGCTTCCCGCAAAGTTGCCCAAGGGGATTTCAGCACAAAAGTATTCCTTAAAAGTAGAAATGAAATAAAAGAGTTGGCTGATAGTTTTAATTATATGACAGATCAGGTTAAAACCTTATTTACACAACTGTCCAACCAGAAAGAAGAACTTAACAGTATTATATCATCGATCAATGAAGGGCTTTGTGTAATAGACAAAGAAGGGATAATTTCAATTAGTAATGAGAGTTTTAGAAAAACTGTTCAGAATGACTCGGTAAAAGGAAAATTATACTGGGAAGTGTTAAGAAAAGCCAGATTTGATGAATTGATAAAGAAAGTAAGAAGTGAGAAGAACAGCATAGTTGATGAAATAGAATTAAACAACAGAACCTTTTTATGCAGTGCTACTTTCTGCTCTAATAAAGAAGAGATAGTGGTAACACTGCATGATATAACAAAGATCAAGGATCTGGAAAAAACAAAGAAGGATTTTGTCACTAATGTATCACATGAGTTACGCACTCCACTTACGGCAATAAAAGGGTTTGTAGAAACTCTGCAAGACACAAATAATGATGATGAAAACCAACATTACCTTAATATCATTAAGAGGCATACTGAGAGGGTCATAAGAATTGTTAATGATTTGCTACTACTATCAGAGCTTGAAGGAAACTCAGACAGCCTGGAACTTGAAAACGTTAATCTACAGGACTTAATAGAGAATATCTTAAAAATATTTGAACAGAGATTAAATGAAAAGGAGCTGGTCCTGAAATTTAATGCAGACAGGAATTTGCCTGTTATCAAAGCTGATCCTTTTAAACTGGAACAGGTGTTTATTAACCTGGTCGATAATGCTGTTAAATATACGGAAAGAGGAGAAGTTGTGATTTCCTTAAGTCGTAATAATGAAATAGTAAAAATAGAAATACAGGATACAGGAATATGTATCCCCCGGGAACATTTATCCAGAATATTCGAAAGATTTTATGTAGTAGACTCCTCAAGATCCAGAAAACTGGGTGGGACCGGGTTAGGGTTGTCGATAGTAAAGCATATTGTGCTTTTACATAAAGGTAAAATAGATGTTCAAAACATCCCCGGAACAGGCACAAATTTCATTGTTACTCTACCGGTAAACCTCTCATAATTACCGATAGCGGCATACCTGTACACCGGGGCTGATGCTCTATTCCACAAATAGTTACGAAATATGATAAAATGGTAGAATTGTGATGGGTTCTATAATATTTCTCATAACAACATCCTTCGGTAAATATTTCTTTTTTAAATATCTGTTTTTCCGAATTTTATGAAAATGCGTAGAAACGTTATAAAAATAATACAACTATCAGCGTATTGGCCATTTTTGCTTCTGTTTAAAATTTTCTTTAATTTTGAGATCAGAGGGATTGAAAATCTGAAAAAAGCTGACTGTTCATTTCTTATTGCCTCAAACCATGTTTCATATCTTGATCCAGTGTCTGTTTTTATTGCACTGCCATTTCGTTTCAGATACGCTCCGCTCTATTACATGGCTAGTGATTATTTTTATAGGTTATTATTTTTTTACCGTTTTGTTGGAGCCGTGCGTGCCCATGAGGGGAAGGATCTGGAACTATCCGGAAGGCCGTTAATAAATTTATTAGACCATGGTGAAAGAGTTATCATATTTCCTGAAGGTGCCATTAAAAGAGGCGTAAAGAGAAGACCGCGCAGAGGAATATCCTATGTTGCCGCTAAAAGCAATAAATTGATTGTACCTCTTAAAATAGAATCAAACCTTGACGGATCTATTAATGTTGTGGGCGGAAAGGTATTTGACCTGCTGACCGGAAAACACTGGATAAAAATGGTCTTTGGCAAACCCTTTAAGATAGAAGAGACAATCGGTAAAACACCTGAAAGCCTTTCTGAATTACGAAAAGCGTCTGAGGGTGTGTTTAATAAAATAGAAGCAGCAAATGATGGCAGATGAACAGGCGCGTATGCCAGCCCGATTTACAGTCTCTCAGGCGGAGAAACGCGCCCTACCGCCAAATAAATATTACAGTAGGCTATGTGAGGCCATAGCCGCAATAACGTCGGACGCACACAACACCCTTGCTTCTATGAGTATATCACCGTTAAATAAACCTGAGGGATATCTGGAACCATTCATGCTTTTGTAATTCTAATGCTCGATGCCAGCAACAGGCCATTATAGTCTAGATTTAACTAACAGGAATAATGCCTAAAGCATCGGACACGCCTTTCCCATATGCCGGGTCGGCTTTCATGCAGTTGCTGATATGGAGGAGCTTAATCTTCTCTGGAGCGTCTCCCATGGCACTGGCAGTATTGGAGAAGAGCGCCTTCTGTTGCTCAGCCGTCATCAATTGGAAAAGTAAGCCGGGCTGGGTGTAGTAATCGTTGTCATCACGATGGTCCCAATGATCGGCAGCTCCTTCTAAATCAAGAGGCGGTTCTGAGAACTCCGGCTGTTGTTTCCACTCACCGTAGCTGTTAGGTTCATAGCCGAGCTTACCGCCATGGTTGCCGTCAACTCGCATGGCACCATCGCGGTGATAACTGTTGAAGGGACAGCGCGGTGTGTTAACCGGAATAAGATTGTGGTTCACACCAAGCCGATATCGCTGAGCATCGCCGTACGCAAACAGACGTCCCTGTAACATCCTGTCGGGAGAGAAACCGATACCTGGTACAATGCTGGCCGGATTGAAAGCAGACTGTTCAACTTCAGCAAAATAGTTTTCCGGATTTCGGTTCAGTTCTAAAACTCCTACATCAATCATTGGATAATCTTTGTGAGACCACACTTTCGTCAAATCGAATGGATTAAAACTACATTTTTTTGCTTCGTTCTCAGACATTACCTGGATCTTCATGTCCCATTTAGGATATTCACCGTTATCAATACTTTCCAGTAAATCGCGCTGATGGTTTTCTCTGTCCTTCGCTATTATTGCTTCAGCTTCCTGGTTAGTTAAACATTTAATTCCCTGTTGCGTCTTAAGATGGAATTTAACCCAGACACGTTCATTTTTACCATTGATAAGACTGAACGTGTGACTGCCGTAACCATTCATATGACGATATGAGTAGGGAATACCTCGTTCACTCATAGTGATAGTGATCTGGTGCAACGCTTCCGGCAGCGATGTCCAAAAGTCCCAGTTGTTGTGGGAGCTTCGCATGTTTGTACGGGGGTCACGCTTTACGGCGTGATTCAGGTCGGGAAATTTCAGTGGATCACGCAGGAAGAATACCGGTGTGTTATTACCCACCAGGTCCCAGTTACCCTCTTCGGTGTAGAATTTAATTGCGAAGCCCCTGATGTCACGTTCAGCATCTGCCGCTCCACGCTCACCAGCCACCGTGGAGAAACGTGTGAAAAGTTCGGTCTTCTTTCCTATCTCAGAGAAAATCTTTGCCCTGGTGTAGCGGGTGATATCGTGAGTAACGGTAAAGGTACCATACGCCCCTGATCCCTTGGCATGCATGCGTCTCTCAGGGATGACCTCCCGATCAAAGTTGGCAAGTTTCTCCAGGAACCAGGCGTCTTGCAGCAACTGAGGGCCGCGAGGTCCAGCTGTCATCACATTCTGATTGTCAGATACAGGTGCGCCAGCATTGGTAGTCAACTTCTTCTTTCCGTCACTCATGGTTTATTCTCCTTTCAAGTTTTAACTTTGTACCGTTAATGTTCTGACCACTTTTTTTAAAAGATACCTCATTTCATTGATCGCACTGGTCGTATAGAGTAGTATTCATTGTATTTACTCCAGAATACACTTCCGTAACATGCGCTCATTGCCCATGCCGCATCATATCCGTAGCTGTCCCCCGTCCAGATCCAGGGCTGTTTATTATCAAAAACCTTATCTACATACATATCGTTAAACTTCTGCGTCGGTTCAAGAAGTGATGCTGCTTCCTCTGCGGTAGGCAAACGCCAGTCATTAAACCCCGCGTAACCTTTCAGATTCAGATTGTCGACCCACCCCGCTATTTTCTCTTTATCTTTAAACCTTTCTGATCCATTCTGATGCCACATCAGGCCGGTCGCGTGATCAATAACCACTTTTTCATACCCAACTGACTTTATCTCGTACTGATGATGTATTGTACTGTGTCCGTAAAATCCCCACTCCTTCTCTTCACGTATTTCAATATGAGGCATCGATTGGATCTGCATTACGGATAAATCCTCGTATGATGATCGCAGCTTCTTCCTGACCATCCTCTCCTGCCATTCAATCTCCTTGAGACGCGCCAACTCATCCAGATTCAGAAAGAAAAGCAGTTCTCCCCCCTTCTCTCCTCCCTTATTTTTTAACGTTCCGAATCCAGGTGTCCGATCACCGTTTTTCTCTAATCCGACTTTTATACCTTTGAACAATTCCGATGGAATAAAAAATGGCTTCTTATTCCCTTCAAGACCCTTTAAGAAAAAATGTGTAAAGACACTGTTATCACTAACTCTTTTATTTACTACAGGTTTAGCTCCTCCGGAAGTTATGACCTGACGTGAGCCCTGCTTGTATGCCTGCTTTATGACTTCATCTGAAGCTCTCGGTATCTCTCCTCTAAAACTCCTGAAGGAATCACCGGAAAAGCAGGAGTTAGTGATAAGCAGGACATGTTTCGCCTGAATAGCACCAATCTTCAAAAAATTATAAATATCCTTATTTGAAATCCATGAAGACCTCTCCTCCATACCACCTTCTACCGGTATCCAACTACCCTCCCGCTTGGCAGAATCAAGAGCGCCATGACCGGAATAGAATATAGTGACAGAGTCTTCAGGGCCTACTCTTCTGGTCAAATATCTCAGTTTACCAAGTATGTTTCTCCTGGTAGCCTCTTCATTATAAAGTTCGATTACGTGATATTCGTCAAAAAGATATCGTTTCAGTAAAATTTCTTTCACCGCTTTCGCGTCATCAACTGAGGTGTTCAGGCGTGGCAAGTTAGTATAGGAGTCAATCCCGATTACGAAGAGCCATTGGTTACCACTGATTTCATGGCCGGTTGGAGAAACCAGTGCGACACTTCCCTTTTGTTCTTCTGCAACGGTGACAATTGAAAATACGAGAAATACAAATAAAATGATGAAAACATGAAATAATATTATTTTTTTCATTCTTAAATATCCAGAAATATATGAAAAATATAGTAAGGTTAAATTTAAAGGCCGCATTATATCAATTACCGTAATAATTTACTCTAAATAAATAAGATTGTATATATGGATTTAGACTGATACTGCAAAAACGGCACATAGGAAAAATATTCAATTCATTACATAATTCCAGAAAATACTTGAATTTTGTTAGTTATTTTACTACTCTTCCTGCACCTTTAGAAACCAATTTCTATTGGATATCGTCCCTCTGCAACTGCGACATAAAGATTTTTTTAAAAAGTCTTCTTAAATAGAGCTAGATAAATCTCTAGGGTTTCAATATAGGTTCTATAAAATCAATACTCTCTCGGAAAACATTTACAATAGCACACCCGGATTGGTTATTAAAAATACAATAAAGGAGTCGTAATGAGAAAAAAAATAGAAAAATTATTCTTCATTTTCTTTATTTTTGCACTGTTAAATACATTTGCCGCTCAGGCGTGGGCTGCTGATACGGCTAAGGCACAGGCATACGTTGCAAAGAAAAAGGGATTTCTTGACTTTGTTGGTCGGAATGAAAAGTTGAAACGAAACGGTTCTCCGGATGTGCAATTCCGTTTCCACATAATCGTTCCGGGTAAAACGATCACTAACCTTACAATCCAAAATATTGATGGCTAGAAGTCAGACAGGGACACTATGCCTGGTAATGAATATAATGGACTCGGAAGAGATTTTTGTTCTTTATGTACACGATAATAACTCCATTGTGGTAAGTAAGACCAATTATGAGATAACGCTAACCTAGTATGGACGGATCTCAAAACGCTCCAGGAATTGATCTTAAAAACCCCAGAAAAACATCTCTTGCTCAGATTACTCCAAATGTTGATGCTCCTTCGAAACAAATTGTAGAACCTGTTGAACTGCCCTTAATAAAGTTGTTTCGCAAGAGCCAACAAAGGCTCCTGTCACAAATGTATCGAATGCAGGAGTATGAGTTGAGACGTCCGGTCCCTATGCTAACAAAATCAATGCAATTCTAGCAGTGTTTAATGAAAATAATGAGTTAGATTACGTATCGAAGGGTTCGTTTAATAACGATAATATGAGAATGGTGACCTCTTTGCAAATCAAGGATGACGGCCAACTTACCTATAAAGAGAGCCGTTGGTATGTTCCTAAGGAGACGATCCGTTTCATCAAGCAGAGCTATGAAATATAGGATGTAAGGATGTAAGGATGTAAGGGTGTAAGGGTGTAAGGGTGTAAGGGTGTAAGGGCGTAAGGGTGTAAGGGTGTAAGGGTGTAAGGGTGTAAGGGTGTAAGGGTGTAAGGGTGTTGGGGTGTTGGGGTGTTGGGTTATCAGCGTTTACAAAACTTTTTGCCGTTGGTGACAGCGGCAGCGTATTTTGCGACGGTGATGTTGGATACACAAGCGAAGCTAAAGGTAATGGCGGGCTATGTCTTCAGAGCGGCTAAACGACTCTTTGGTATACCCGACTTTCGGTACTATGCAATAGCCGATGGACTTATGAACATATTTAATCGACATCCAGAAAGAATAGCACCAAAATTGCAACCGATAATCCACCAAAATCAGTTGATGCTCTTTGGTAGAGCGTCGCCTTAAAAAAATTGGGGGAAGTCCTGAGTAGAATGTACTTGACATTTCTACTCCGCAAAGTAAATTATCAAATACCATTGTGATTCTAACTTGAATAAATGTAACATATTAGGTAAATTCCTGTAAAGTTAAACTACAAATATTCGCACAATAAAACCTTTGCCGACATGGAGACGAATATGATCATGAAAAAAATGAAGTATTCTATTGTTACATTCGTTGCTGCCTTTATCATATTAAACTTGTCAGTTTTGTCATATATTTCTACTGCTTTAGCTGCCCCACAGGGATGGGAGACCAAAACCTGGCAGGGCATCACAGTGAGTATTCCTCCTGGTTGGAAAGTGGAAGAAAGCAATAAAGATTTTCGTGCACTAAAAGGAAGCATGCAAGATGGATTCCTTGCATTTTCATTCGGCAAAGAAAGAATGAAAGTCCCCATTGAAGCTATAGCCGGGACCTTGAACGAGGCGATCTGGAAACAACTGGATTCGGTTACTGTATCGAATTTTGAAACCCAAACATACCAGGTAACCAGCAAGGCTCAGGATGGAAAAACCATGAATCAACGTTTCCATTTTTTCCCGAAACCTCTCAGCGAAGGAGACTATCTTGGCATACAGTATGCCGTCATGGGACTGGATCCAGGTGAGAGCATACCTACTCTTGCAAAGATCATTAATTCTGTCACTTTCGATCCGGACATGTTTAAACTGACCAATAAGAGTGAGACATGGAAAGGAATAACCTTTACTTACCCTTCTGACTTCAAGATTTTGGCTAAAAGCAAAGAGAAGTTCAGTTGTACCAGAACAGTAGATCCGGTTAATAAGCAAATGATCTTTTTCATGGGTGTCAAGGCCACGATACCAATGACAGCTGAAATGGTGAGGGAAAGCATGAAGCAAGAAGGGCAAAAGGACGTGAAAGTCAAGGACATGGGGCAGGCCGAAATATCTGGAAGGAAGGCCAGCGTGTTCGAGACGTTTGGTGCGTTACCTGGAGAACCTGAAATCGATGCGACCGTGCGGTATTACGGATTGGAAGACCCTCTGAAAGAAGGCGGATTTGTAAGCATGATGCTCGTAGTGACATCAGGTCTTGATAGTGATGTACATATGCCTGAATTGGAAAAAATCTTAACATCAGTAAATGTGGACTCTAATATTTTCAGTGTAGGAGAAAAAACAGAGACATGGGAAGGTTCTACTTTTTCTTTGCCTCAGGGCTGGAGTATTATTGAAGATAAAAAAGATGGACGCACGTATGCAAGAATAATGGGAGGGCCTAAAAAGATGATTGCGTTCGGGATAACAAAAGAAAAAGATGCGCCTACAGAGGCGTCAATGACTAAAGATGCTCCACCTGGCGTGAAAACAAAAAATATTGGCCCTGTCAATGTTTCCGGCCGTCAGACACTTGCTCTTGAGATGGAAGGGGAGATGGCGCCCGGAGTGAACATAGTTATGAGAGGTATAGGACTGAAAGATCCACTGAGTGATGGCCAATACCTGGGGTTAATGACTGCCGTTATTGGACTAGACCGGAATGAGCATATGCCTGAGTTGGAAAAGATTATTGCTTCAATAAAGATCGATCAGAATATTTTCCAGACAACCTCTACAATAACTGCTACAGAATCTAAAACCACGCAAGAAGACTCTACTTCAACCGAGCCATCAACCAGCACCCCTGCAGCGCCTGCAAATGAACCGCAACAAGAGCCTCTGGGCGGCCCACCGCCGGCAAGGCAGGCAAAAGCCCCGACTTCAATACAGACGGTATCCAATGGGTCAGGAATAATGATGCTGGTCTATCTGAATAAGAAAAAGGGATTCCTTGACTTTGTTGGTCGGAATGAAAAATTGAAACGAAACGGTTCTCCTGATGTACAATTCCGTTTCCACATAATCGCTCCGGGTAAAACGATCACTAACCTTACAATCCAAAATATTGATGGCCAGAAGTCCGACTGGGACACTATGCCTGGTAATGGAATATGGCTTGTTGGGGTTTTAAAAAACAATAATGTCCTTAACAAGCCTGATGGTAGTGTAAATATACTCCTGGGGGACTCGGAAGAGATCTTTGATCTTTATGTACACGATAATAACTCTATTGTAGCAGGTAAGACCAATTATGAGATGACGCTGACCTATATGGACGGGTCTCAAGACACTCTAGGAATTGATCTTAAAAAACCCAGAAAAAAATCTCTTGCTCAGATTACTCCAAATGTGGATACTCCTTCAAAACAAGTTGTAGAACCTGTTGTACTGCCCTTAGATAAAGTTGTTTTGCAAGAACCAACAAAGGCTCCTGTCACTAATGTATCGAATGCAGGAGTAGGAGCAGAGACGTCCGGTCCCTATGCTGACAAAATCAACGCAATTCTAGCAGTGTTTAATGAAAATAATGAGTTCGATTACGTATCGAAGGGTTCGTTTAATAACGATAATATGAGAATGGTGACTTCTTTGCAAATCGAGGATGATGGTCAACTGACATATAAAGAGAGCCGTTGGTATGTTCCTAAGGAGACGGATATAGTATTTATTATTGAACACAGATTCCCCCTGCGAAACATCAAGATGCACTCTTTGGATATTTTTTCAAGTGCTATAACGGGTAATGATCAACTGAGTTTTAGTTGTATTGAGGATGACAAAGGAAAGCTTTTGAATTGTGTGGAAACAAAGGAATTGAATCATCGTAGCAATGAGATGGAATCCAAGTTTACCACATATGCGCCATTAAAGATCAGGGGGGAAGGCAGGGTAGAAAAGCTCAAGGAAATGTTCTCTGAATTAATTGAGGCTCTTCAGACGTCTACCGATTTTACAAAACCCCCTCCGATACCTGCCGAAGGAACCCCAGTGGCCAAAGTGGGAGTAAGAGTTGAAGGCTCATCTTATCCTAAAACAGCCTATATTGATACTTCCGGTAACTATATCATCCAGCCCGGAACCAAGATGAATAAGAAGGGTTTTATAAACAGTTTTAGTAAAATTAAGGTGGATGACAAATGGAAGTATATACATAGGACCGGGGAAATACTGGAATCTGAACTTGAAGCTTATGGTTTCTTCAGGGAGGGGCTTGCTATCGCTAAAAAAGATAAGAAGTTCTATTACATAGATTCCTCGGGAAAGGAGTTTATTAATATACCTTTTGTTAAAGCTAAACCATTCTCCGAAGGGCTTGCTGCAGTGAGACGGGATGCATACGATGATAAATTTGAGTATATCGACATGAGAGGTAAAAGAGTCCTTGAACCCGCTTATTATGAGGCAGGTCTGTTCTCTGATGACCGTGCCATTGTAAAACTAACAGGCAAAGATTCTGCAAAAAAGGGCGTTATTGACAAGGCAGGTAACGTTATTGTTGAACCAATATATAATTCTATCGGACAATTTACAAACGGCATATCTAAAACACAATATTACGATCAAGAAAAGGGTACTCATATTAATAATATCATTGATTCTTCCGGCAAGCAATTAATACAGACACCTGTTGACTGGTCTGAACCTGATTTAAAAAATGGGGTTATAAGGTTTGGACTGAATGATAAAAAGGGATTAATGGATTTAACAGGTAAGGTAATTGTGGAGGCAAGATATGAGTCGATTGACCCGTTTTATAATAGAATTGCTAAATTTAGAATTGAAAAGAAAGGCCCCTGGGGCCTGATTGATGCGTCAGGTAAAGTAATTGCAGAACCAAAATTCAATCAGTGTGAGCAATTCAGTGAGGGGCTGATTGCTACACAAATAAAGGGTGGAAAATGGGGGTTTATTGATAAAACTGGAAAAATAATAATTGAACCAAGATTTTCTAAAGTGGGTAAATTTAGTGAGGGCCTTGCTGCTGTTGTTGAAGAACCGGATGGTTCAAGCTTTACGAGAGGTGGCCCTTACGGATTTATAGACAAAACCGGCAAGATGATAATTAAACCACAATTTGAATGCGGAAAATCACGGTATCGTCCGGGTGAACCTTTTAAAAACGGAATGGCGGTGATCCTAAAGACCATTGTTGTTAAGGGTAAAGACGGAAAGGAGAAAAAGAGATGGGTGTATGGTTATATTAATAAAACCGGTAAAATTGTTATTGAACCAAAGTTCATGGAAGCAGAAAACTTTGTTAAATAGTAATATTTTAGAGCTCTTCATCAAGATATTGCACTGCCTTTCCTCTTATGTTATCTCTGACGAAGAAAATATAAACCTTCATTGACGCTGCCACCTGGACCTTGAGCAGGGCTACCAGGAAACAGAGAACCACGCGAAGAGTCACATGGAAAACTTAGCATATGATAGGAAGGTAAAAAAGCTAAATAACCCTAGTTTCAGATGGAACATGGCTGTGCTTGGTTATTAATCGCCACCATCAAAATCACCATAATCAGTAGAATCATTATAGTTATCATCATGCATTGCATTAAGAGTTTGGGCATAAACAATCCCTTCATTTGCATCATAATTTGAACCTGATTTACCAGCAGATTTTTTAACTGCCCGGAAAATTATAAAACCAATAATTACTCCTATAACTAATGCAGCTAATCCAATATATAAATCTTCATTTTTCCCATTCTTAAGTCCAAACCTAATACCAGCAACACCAATGATGATTCCTCCTGAGATAAAAATCAACGAGAGCACATAACCTAAAAACCGTTTAAATTTACCCCCCCTCTTTATCACTATATTTTCTGTCAGTTGTGAATTTGCTTGCGAATTATCAGTACTTTTGAGTTTTGTCCCCCCTGACTTTTCCAATTTCATCACTTCAGGATTTTTTTCGCCGTTTGCTAACATACACGCTTCAAATGGGGTCACATAGTCCTCTACCTCAAGACATTCTATCTTTCCACCGTCCATAAGGAAACTAACAATACCGGTAGAGTTGTTAGTTATAATGTGCGGAGGACAGTATTCCTCACTATCGCCTATCGACTCAGGTATTTTTAATTGAGAGGCTTTCCTGATAAAATCTACAAATTCATCAGGCGTCATTTCTCCTCTTTCTACCGTATCGAAATCACCGTTGGAGTCTGTTAATGATTCATTTATCCCCTGTGTGCTCACCGTTATTGTATTACTCATGATGTTTCCTTTAAATATGGTTTATGAAAAATTGTTTGATAATTTATTGTTAATATGCCTGAACTTGGTAAAGATGCAAGAAAATTTCGTATGTATACTAAAACCATTATGAGATGAGAATAATAATTGAAATCTAACTAGTAGTTTAAGACCACCATTCAGAGCCTTACTTTTACGGAAACACATTTGCCCTTTTGAATACTATTTGTTATTGTTTCATAAAATTAACAAAAAAGAAATTTTAAATAAACGAAAGAGACATAATGGAACTTTTTGATACGTGGTATATGGCAGTTGGTGTTATTTTTCTACTATGGGCAGTTTTATCTATATCAATGGTTGCAAGACCAGAAGCAATTTATTTTTACCGTTACATTACCGGAAAAGAAAGTGACAAAGAGGTATTTTCTCGGTCTATATGGAAAATACTTAAAGTTATAATTTTTTCTGCTATTTGTTTGGTTATAATTTGTGTCGTTCACGAGTGGTCCCACAGGTAACGGGACATTGACAATACTATTAAATGTGGAAAACAACTTCAGAAAACGTGATTATGTTTTATGTGGATGCCTTTCTACTTAAATAAAATAGGAGAAACTAAATGTACACAGTAAGAAAGTCTCTATTATCAGTACCATTAAAAACGGTACTGGCAGTGATATTAATCATGTTATGTGGTTTTTCTTCTGTTTCTGCACAATCATGGCTCAACATCAATGATCTTGACAAACTGGCTAAGGTAAAAGGCAATATACCTGATGATGTACTGACTAAAGTATTCAAGAGTATTGACTTCACCCATGCGAAGGATGAAACGCTTTTCCTCAAGGCCCTGGAAGATGCCGGTAAAAAGGCCGGTTACAAGAACCCTACAGTATTTGCTGACAAGATTCGTGGTGCCCTGGACAAGAAGCGGTTCCGGGCAGTAGAAAATATCTTAGACAAAATCTATGCTAAGTACCCGAATGGAGGGATCAAAGCAGCTGTTCGCACCGGATCCTCCGGTCAACGACACCTGGCACTAAATAAAAAGAAATCTACTAAAGATCTTTATAGACTTCTATTTTCTGACGACGATATCTCTTTTATCGGTAATAAAGGCATTGCGGCAGCCAGTGAATTTAACGAAGCACTTAGTAAGTCAGGTCTGGACAAGTTAAAAGTCAAAGGTTTTGACCTGGGAGGCTTAAAGAAGGTAAGGGGAATAGATCTTGTTGCTCTCGATTTTATGGAAACTGAAAAATTTCTTGGAGCCTCTGGACTTAGTGGGATAAAGCAGGAAACCTTGAAAAAAGGAGCAATCATTGCCGATTTTGATGGTAAAAAGCTGGTGAAGCAGGCAGAGGGACTGGGTTCCTTTACCACCAGTAAGAAGAACCATATACTATCGGAAATATTGGATATCAGCAACGGCACAAAAAAATATGGTGCTCTTACCATGATCGGCAGCACTGAACGCCAGATAATGCTTCACGGTGGTTGGGAGAAACTATCTAATTCCGATAGGGTTAAGTATGTCCGTAGACAAGTCAAAGCACTCGAAGTTTCCGGTGCCTTAAAAGGTAAAAAATTGGGACAAATTAACAAAATACTTGATAGTAAGGTGCTTGATGAAAAGATATTTAGCCAAATAAATGATATAAGGCTAAAAAACATTAAACTTGGATTTGAGGAAATTCCGAGAAAATTGGAACCTATACTAAGGAAAGCGGAATCTATAGGTACTAAGAATTTAATGACTAACAATGAGATTCGTAAGGTTATGGACGAGCTGACAACAGGATTTTCGCTTTTGAAGGACAACCGTTTTCTTCTGGGAAAGGAAGAACAAATCCTGGCACGTCTTAAGGCAGTTGCCGGGGAGGATAAAAAGCTGTACTCCATGCTCTATACAAGCTTCAAACAGTCTCAGGACATGGTAGAAGTTACGAGCAACTGGATAAAGAGTGGTAAATCACGTGAAGCATTTGTGGAAATGCTTGCTGAATCAAGTAAAAAATACGGCAGTCTAAAAGCGGTACGTAAGGAAGCTAACAATAAAGCGTTGAAGTTATTGAAAGCACGCGAAGCAAGAACATTAAGTAAAGCTGAAAGAAAGGCACTTAAACAGTGGATAGAGATAACCGAGGAGGGTGGCAGTGGGTACCTGATAAAAATGGCACAAAGCCCGAAAGGAAAAGTCCTTATGGCAGTCGTACTGGCTTCTGGAAGTATAAAAGCAATGGATGCTATGTATCACTCCTGGGAAAGTGGAGAGCTTAGTAATGACTTGAGTGCAGGCGCCTTTGCATTAATAGATTTTGTACCCGGGGCAATTGCCGTAAAGTCCTCCCTTCTCGAAGGTTTGAACGGAAAAACAATACTCTTGTTCGTAAAGGAAGCACTCTATTTCTCTCCTGCATGGCCACTCGTCTTGACCGGAGATCTTCTAATGGTAGGAGGTGAAATTACTTCAGGAATACAACTTTCTATCTATAATTCAGGACTTATAGATATACTTGTATACGATGGAAAGTTTGATGAGAATACTGGTAAATTTGTCAGATTAGAGTTGCCTGACAATAAGATAATTGAAAAAAAGGATTTGAAGAAATTCTTTTTTCAAACAAAATATGTAAAGATCAGCCACAAATCAATAGAGTCTATGGGCGTACGGATCAACGATCTTTCTGAAGCAACAAAGGAGGTCTTTGTTAAACAGTATCTTGAAAAAGACTCGGTCTATGAACAATATAAAAGAGCTGTCGAGGAACAGGCGAAAGCAATTGCAGAGGAAGAACACTGGGACCCACCCACAATTGGAAGTAAAATTGCGAAGGAAGTTGTCAATTATCTGTTTAATGTTGATAAGTTGATGGTTGATTATTTTTGTTCTAAAAGCGAGGAAAACTGGTGCAAAGTCTTTAATTTAATGAAGACTAAAATGGAAAAAAGAAAAGAACATGTGATCAATAATATTATGATCCCTCACCTGATAGAGCTTGCAGAGGTCAAGCGCGCGACTCTTGATGCCGGGAAGAGACTCAAACCAAAATTGGCAAAACTGCAGAAGAAGCTTGAGACTCTCAGGGGAAGCAAACTGGAAGTAAACCTTGTTGAGGTAATCGAAAAACAGGCAAAAGAAAGAGGAAAGGATAAGTCATCCTGGATATCCAGTGACACAAGAACCAAAGAGGATAAAGCTCTGGGCCAGGGAAATATCTGGGAGCAGGCAATCAGTGTTTATTATAATATATATAATTTCAGCAAGACTATAAAAACCGGTGTTGAAACCAAGACAGGTTATAAACTCAGGACCATACTCGGATTTAGGTGGTCAGGCAACTACGCACAGGATCTGGTCAGAGCAGAGCAGTCTAAACTGGGCTATGCCAAAGAACTGACAAGAATAAGGAACGATATAAGCGAAATTAAGGGTGAGAAAGGTGATCCGAAAGACACTGTAGACAGAAAGGCATTTGCTATTCTTGGTGACGTGGCCTTTAACTGGAGAAATGGTGAAGACTTCGCTAGTAATGCTAAAGGAACAGACAATGCCGCTATTTGTCCAAAACTTGATAATAATCCAAAATTCGTAACAGATTACAAGGAGGCACTGAACAAGGTAAAAGAACTTTATGGCAAAAGCATTGCATTTCAAAAGATGTTAGATGAAGGTGCCGAAATTATTGCCGGCAGTGATACACTCACACTTGAAGTATGGATGCCACTTGATATTAAATTTAAAAACAAAGAGCTGAAAAAACTATGGGATGACAGAGATCTCAGTATTACGTGGTCAGCTACTCCGGGTGGTAAATTTGCCCCAAAAAACAACAAAAAGCAGGTTAAGTTTCACACTATAAGAGCTGAACCTACCACTATCAGTGTTTTGGTGGTTAGGACAATAGGAGCCACAAAGGTTCAGGGTACACTTGAAATCATAAAAAAATCAAAGGTCTCGGATAATTTCCTCAATCTCTCTCTCTCAAAAAAGAGACCCGGATCACATGAAATTATAACAGCAGACGCCTCTATTCCAAGGCTCTATATTGGGGGTAAAACTAATTTCATCTATAAATGGAGTGGTAAAAACTGTAGTGTTGAAGATAAGGATTTAATGTCCACAGCTGTTACTACAAAAGCAAAAGATACAATCGGGATTGTGACGGTTGAGTTGTATGTAAAGGACTCAGACGACAAACTTGTAAAGCTAGCCACGAAGAGCGCAGAGTTTACGGTAATGGAAAAAGAGAAAACCGATGATGAAGACGAAAAAGAGAAGAAAGAAGAAGAACGTAAAGAGCTTGCTGCTGAAGAAGAAAGATTAAAAAAAGAGGAAGATGGGCATCTAAGACGTGAGGAAGAAGAATTCGAACCCGATCAAGAGTGGAGAGACGAGAAAGACGCCAATGCCGATGATGATGAAGGGCCTGAGAATGAAGAAAACATTGGTTCTACCTTTCAAGATGAATTCGAAATAATATATGACGAACATGGCGGCTTTACAATTGGTGAGTCTGCAAATGATAAGGAAGAAGAGCCAACATTGCAAAAACCTGAAAAATCAAAAGAGTGGTTTCTGAATTGCCTTTGCAAGTATGACTGGACAGGTGGTGCTTCAGTGTGGTACCAACCCGGACAGTCTGAGGACTCAGAATGCAGCCAGATAGATCTGTCAAGAGGACCATGCGTTATGAGCGGTTTTGGGTGCGGCAGGTTCTTTTTCAAGACTTCTCAGGAAGCGATTGATTACTGCTCGGAAAGAGGGAACATACCCTATGGTAAGTACACCACAGAGAATATGGAAATGGAGAATAAAAAGTCCGAGAAACCTCTGGAGGTAAAGCTCACCTCTTCAAAGACAGAGCTCCTCTCCTGTGAAAAGGGGGATGTTTCTATAAGTGTGTCCGCAAATTACGGACGTCCACCTTATACTTATTCCTGGCCGGGACATGAAGGTGATGGATCAAGCATAAGTTTTGCTCCTCAAAAAGACGGGGCTAATCCCGTGACAGTTATTGTAACCGATTCAAAAGGCAATACCGGTACCGGTTCTATCAACATTCAGGTAAAACCGGTTACGGTATCAGTACAAAAGGTTGCGCCTTCCGGAAGCCGGGTGGTGGTTGGTCAAAAAGTCAGCTTGAAGGCCATACTGACCGCAGGCGGAAAGACAGTGAACTGCCCGTTTACATACAGATGGGAGCCTCATCCAAGGGTAACTTTCTCTGAGCACGAAAGCACTTCACCTTCCACTACGGCTACATTCAGCCAACCCGGGAGAACTCCAGTCTGGGTCATAATTCTGGAGAAAAGAGGGGAAGAGCTGGTTACAGTTTCAGAGTCGCAACAGATACAGATTGAGGTGATAGCACCCGAGCTCAATATCACTGTAGATCCGGAGACCCCGTTAGTGGGTCAGGAGACCAGGGCAATTATTCAGGCAAATCCTGATCCAGGCAAAGGCATTGACTTCCGTTGGATGCCGCTTCCAAATAACGCCAGGGAGCTCCGGATATCTCAAAACAGCAGAGAGCTTGTCTTCATCCCAAAGGGCACGAAGCCTATACTGATTGAGGCAATGGGCAGGGTACCAGGAACAGGTGATGACCTGGGCAGGGCAAAAATCACGATTTCGGCAAAATCATATGCCGTTACGGTAAAAAACCTTGGTCCACTGGGGCCAAAACCTATGATATGGAAGCAGGGAACAGGATTAGTGGAGGAGACCAAGACTCTTGCAGTACACCAGAATGTACAGCTCCAGGCTGATATCAAGCCAGTGAACAAAGCAAAGGTTTATTACAAATGGACGCTTAACGAGGACAGCCATTTTGCCGGTGGCAACACCGGTCAGCAGGTTACACTGAACCGTAGCCAGATAGGAAATTGTGAAGCGACAGTCACAGTCACTGACAAAGAGGGCATTGTATTGGGAAAGGGATCAGGGCAATTCAGTGTTTCCATTTCTCAAAATACTTTGGATAAGTCTAAAAACAGTAAGAAAGGCAAAACTAAACTCTCAGATGCAAAAGCCCTATGGAAAAAAGGTGACCTGGAACAGGCAGTTACAAAAGCTAATGAGGCATTAGCCATCTCTCCAGATGATAAAGAGGCACAAAAGCTTACCAGTGAATACAAACTGAAAAAGGCTGAAATAGACAATCATGTAGCAACTGCAAAAAATTTCCTCCAGCAATCTAAACTACCTGAAGCAAAGAAGGAACTAGCTAAAGCGTCTAAGCTGAACTCTGAATATGAACCGCTGGAAAGCCTGAAGAAAGATTGGAAGAAGAAACTTGATGTCAAATTGAATGACCTGAAAAAGGCAGAGGATTTGAAACGTAATGCTGCCAGTCTTGAGAAACAAGGTAAATTAAAAGAGGCTGCGGAGATGTATGAACAAGCCAATAAACTAGCTCCGGTCTTAAAACTTGATTCTAAAGTAAAATCTCTAAAAGGATCTATTGCAGCAGAGGATAAGGAAATAAGTCAGGCCAAAGATCTTGCACGAGAAGCTGATCTGTTGGAAAGGCAGGGTAAATTCAAGGAAGCCCGGGTCAAATACGAAGAGGCACAAAAGCTGGCACCTGCAATGAATCTTGATGCCAAAATAGAATCAACACGTAAATCTGTAAAAAATGAGGTACAAGCAAAGAGACTAGAGCAGGAAGCTATGAAACTTGAGAAAGATGGCAGGTTAAAGGATGCACTGTCCAAATACAAACAGGCGCAGAATATCAGCCCTAACCAGCATCATAAGACCGAAATAGGATCCAAATATAATGCACTGGAAAAGAAAATGTATTCTGTATCGAATGCAGAGTCTCTTTTAAGTCAAGCTGAAGCCCTTGAAAAAGTGGGTAAGCTCAGTGAAGCAAAGACAAAGTACGCTCAGGCATTACAAATGCATCCGGACCAGAATGAAAAAAAGCGAATCAGATCCCTGGAAAATAGAGTGATTAAGAAGGAGCAGGATTTTAAAAAGACTAAACATTTGAGTTTCGAAGGGATTACATTTTTCCAGAAAGAACAATATGAGAAGTCAAAAAATAAGTTTGAAGAAGCTCGGAAGCTGGCATCTACCCTTAAAGACAGAGAGTTGAATGATAAGATCCAGAACCATTTGGAAGCGATAAAACATAGACAGTCTCCTAAGTATCGTGCAGGACGTTTACGCTATGATGCCGCCGAACTGGAAAAGTCCGGTTCCGTTACTAAGGCACTGGTCATGTATAGGGAAGCACAAAAGATCTATCATGATCCAGGTCAGGAATCTAAAATTACAAGTTTACAGAGTATGGTAGACAGGCAACGCTACTATGAAGAAGGTTCTGCTTTAGAAGAGCAGGGATTACTTGAACAGGCAATAGAAAAGTATGAACTGGCCCTTAAGGCAAGATGGGACTCTAATAATGAGTTGCGCATAAAACAGTTGAAAGTAAAAGTAAAGAAAAACCGTTTACTTTCGGATGGCAAAACTTTTGAGAATCAAGGTATGCTTCAAGCGGCAATAGATAAATATGAGCAGGCATTAAAACTTGGAAGGGATCTTCCATTAGAAAGTAAGATTATTGGCTTACAAAAAAAAGTGAAAAGCAGGGAAAAACAACGACAGAGAGAGCATGCTGCAGTGAGCAGCGGAAATTCAGGTGGTTCGCAAATCTCAGGAAGTCTGGGCAACTATACTATTACCAGAAATGCGGCTATCAGCGGCTACAACAACAAGCATTTAACCAACGTTTCTCCTGAAGAATGTGCAAGGCTGTGTGAAGAGGAAACATCATTCGTTTGTAAATCCTTTGACTATTACAAGCGAGAAAGAGCATGCGACTTAAGTGACAAAAGTGCTGATGAAGTAGGAGGTTTGAAAACAGACTATGGCGGGAACCCTTATGACCACTATGCAAGGCAAATTTATACTAATCGAACCGAGCCAGAGAAAGAGAAGAAGGTAACAACTGAGAACAGTAAGGTAATTGCAGGAAAAGGAAGCAGGAGACCCATCGGAGATCAAACTTCTGTCCGCAATGGAACAGATAGCATTACTCTTTCTAAAAAGATATTTGAACCAGGTGAGCCAATGGATATAGTTTTTACAGCTTCTCCTCAATATCCTCATAATTCCTGGGTGGGTTTGTTTAAATCTAACCTTCCACACGATGGCATGAATGCAAACAATAATCATGAATTGGCGTATAAACCATTAGGAAACAAAGCAGAGGGTATTTTTGCCTTTACGGCGCCGACAAAAGAAGGGGAATATGATTTTAGAATGTTTGAACGCAGCAATGGAAAAGAGGTTGTGACCATTAAGTTCACCGTTGCCGTCGATAAGGATTCTGCAAGCCTTAAGTTATCTAAAAGAGTATTTGAACCAGGTGAGCCGATGAAATTAACTTTTACTGCTTCTCCTCTATACCCTCATAATTCCTGGGTGGGTTTATTTAAAACGGACCTTTCACATGATGGCATGAACGCAAGCAATAATCATGAATTGGCATATAAACCATTAGGAAATAAAGCAGAAGGTATTTTTGACTTTACAGCACCGACACAAGAAGGACAATATGATTTCAGGATGTTTGAACGCAGCAATGGAAAAGAGGTGGTGACTATTATATTCACCGTTGCCGTTAATAAAGATTATGCAAGCCTTAAGTTATCTAAAAGGATATTTGAACCGGGTGAGTCGGTGAATTTAACGTTTACAGCTTCCCCTTTATATCCTAATAATTCCTGGGTAGGTTTATTTAAAGCTGATCTTCCACATGATGGTATGGCAGCAAACAATAATCATGAATTGGCATATAAAACATTAGAAAGCAAAGCTGAAGGTATTTTTGACTTTACAGCACCGACACGAGAAGGGGAATATGATTTTAGAACGTTTGAACGCAGCAATGGAAAAGAGGTTGCTACCATTAAGTTCACCGTTGCAGTTGATAAGGATTCGGCAAGCCTTAGGTTATCTAAAAGAGTATTTGAACCGGGTGAGCCGATGAAATTAACTTTTACAGCTTCTCCTCTATACCCTCATAATTCCTGGGTAGGTTTATTTAAAACGGACCTTCCACATGATGGCATGAACGTAAGCAATAATCATGAATTGGCATATAAACCATTAGGAAACAAAGCAAAGGGTACATTTGACTTTACAGCACCTACACAGGAAGGTCAATATGATTTCAGGATGTTTGAACGCAGTAATGGTAAAGAGGTGGTGACCATTATATTCAATGTTTCCAAAAACCCTGGCAGTGGAGGTTCTGCAGTTTCTGCTGGGGGCAGAAACATTTATGATAACAATGCAAGGGTAAGGAAAAACCAGCCTGAGAACGATAACTTGAAACAGAAGCCAGCTGATAAACCCGGCAAGACGCAAACCAAGCCTGGTACCATGCTGCAAGGAACCTTCAGAGGACCGGTTAAGGGAGATGCTATCCAGGGCACTATGACGTTGACAATCGCCATGGGACGTGCTTCCGGAAAGTTTAAAGGCACTGCTGATGATGCTCAGGCAGAAGCGACAATCAGCGCAAGTTACGATCCTCAAAAGGGGACAATAAAGGGAACCATGTTTGGCAAATGGTGGGTTGTCGGTTGTACTGACTCCAGTTTTTGTGACGGAGAATTGTCGGGTTCCTTTACTGGAACACAGCAAAAGAATGGTTTCACCGGAACATGGCAGGGAAGCGGTGGTTTATCTTCAGAGAGCGGAACCTGGTCTGTTAGTAAATAAGTTAAAAAAATTTCAAGAGTGGAAAAACGTGATGTGTTACTGTTTACCTGATTTTATGATATCTAATGTTACTATTGCATATTCCTCTTCTGAAAAACTAGAATTGATGCTTACGGTATAGTTTGGAGTAAGGCCTTTAGTATGAAAATAGTTTCCATTTGGAGATCGTAAAGCTCCGTTAGTAACAAACAATGCAGATCCGTCGGATAGTTTAACTATGTTTTGTGCTACACCCTTACCAAAAGAAGTTTTACCAATGGATACTGCCCGGTCATTCTCGACCAGAGCGGTAATAAATACTTCAGCAGCACTTGCAGTAAGACCGTCCTGCCACAGAAATAATTGAGAATCGAGGTCTATTGGGTTATTGGTAGCTTTGTATTCCTTAATATCTTTATTAGATTTAAAGTCTATGATCTTGGACCCAGGGCTCAGGAACATGGATGCTGCATCGATGGCCTCAAAAAGATCACCACCGGTGTTTCCTCTCAGATCGATGACCTTGGTCATACCAGGTATCAGTTTATCTAAAATTTCTCTGATTTCTTGAGTTGTATCTTTAGTGAAACGGAATATTTTCAATACTAAAAGCTTGCCGGATTGCTGAAGAATTACAGATCTAAACTTTATTTGCTGGCGGCGTAATGAATATTGTTTTGTAGCACCTTTAGAGTTCTGAAAGAACAGTGACACAGACGTTCCTGTCTTACCTCGTATCAAAGATCCTACGGTGAAAATAGATTTGCCATCTACCGAATGACTGTCTACGAATGTGAGAAAGTCTCCGTACTCCACTCCTGCTTTACTTGCTGGCCCATCCTGATAGGGTATACAAACAATTCTACCGGAATGGTCATTGAAGATATCCATCCCCACACCTGAGTATTGCTCACTTTGAGAGTGTCTGTATTTATCATATTCCTTTGGAGAAAGGTAATCAGAATAAAGGTCTTGTCCCAGCATGTATGAGCGAATGGCTTTATATACCATTTGTCTGGTAGCTTCAGACTTAAGTGTATTTTCCTGTATTTTAACTACGGCCTCATAAAACAGAAGCATATCATCGTTACTCGTCCATCCTGTCTTGTTAGATTTACAAAAGGAAGTGCTACATATCAGGAAAGATATATTAAACGTTATGATCAAAAAGTAAAAAAGGCGTAAGAGCATTTGTATAATAGTTCTTTCACAAAGAGTTTAAGATATTTGTTAAAATACAATGCAGAGTCTAGCGAAATCTCTTTCTGCTTGAGTGCAGTACGCCTTTATGAGTGATCATAAAATGATACATGTACTATCTGATGATAGATAGGCTTGAATCTTATTGCTGTAGTTTTGTCCTTGTTGTTCCAGGAATATTTTATTGGTATGTTAACAATAAAGCTGCATCGTTTCTGCTCAGAGGTTACTAAGAGCTTCAGCTTCTTCCAACAAGTTATCGAGTTCCTTCTTAAGTTCTTTTAAATCGTGTTCTTTTCGCTCATTATCGCCAAGTTTGTTTTGCAGGTTCTTCAGTTTCAGATTAATTTTCCACTTAGCGTGTTTTTGCAAATCGGTACGCACGGTAATATCTGCAATACTTTTTTTCACGTTATCCAGTTCTTCGTCCAGTGATGCTACTTGTTTTGCAATGATGTCCTGTTCTGCCTGCTTAGTTGAATAGTCACTTTCTCGTTTTCGAGATTCCTGTTGTATTTCAACATTTTGTCTTTCTAAATCTGTTTTTATTCTCCTGCGGTCGTCAAGCCGTTTTTCATATGCCTCCGGATTATAGCTAAACAAACCGCCCTTTCTTGGATCGGTAGTAGTGGTTTGGCAACCTAATGAAAGCATAAAAGCAGATAATAACATTATGATGTACACAATTTTCATTTGTTTGTATTATCCTTTTAGATTAGTTGAATTATGCAGTTATATACTTTGGATTGTGTTTTAATACAATCCAAAGTATACTTAGGAATGAGATTATACTGACATACGGCTTGACAAAGAAGCTAACTCTTCAGTCTGTACTTTTAAATCTTCAATGTGTAATTTAAGTTCGGCAAGCTCCCCATCTAATGCTTTTGTATATTCCTCTTGACTTACCTCCGTCTTTGTTTCATTCAATACTTGCTGTTGATTCTCCAGTTCAAAGTTTGCCTTAGCAAGTTGTTCCTCTGCCTCTGCCAGTTTAGCATCAACTTTTACCTTTTCCTCCTCCAAAACACTTTTTTCAATTTTTTTATTTTCGTAATCAGTTACTAACTGGGCTGTTGTAGCATCTATATCCCTGATGTTTTTATCAAGTTCTAAATTATAAGCCAAAGTCTCCTTGTTTGTAGTATTCAGACTGGCGACACATGCATCCAGCCAATCTTCTGCATTCGCGTATTCTTCTTTTTCATTAGCAACATGAGTCCCATAAGCATAGCCTACAGCACCACCTGCAAGGGCACCGGCAGCAGCGCCGATCAGTGCACCTTCTTTGCCTCCTATTGCAGCACCTAGGAGAGCTCCAAAGAGAGCGCCTCCACCTATGCCAACGGCAGTTCCTTCCGCCTTTGTACGTGTTTTATCAGTAGTTTGACAACCTGTTATACATGAAAAACCTATACATATAATAAATAATATCGCTAAACTCTTTCTCATGTTAGATCTCCTTTCTTTAGAATTATGTTTCAATATTTATACAATCGGTATAATAATGATATAAATGGGAAAAGATTTCAAGATAATTCACTAGTTTTCTGTTTATTTTTCAATATTCATAAAATCTTGCTTCCAATTATCCTTATCAGCACGTTTGTCCTTGCGGTAAGCATCAAAATGCTTTTGTACCGTTTTCAATACGCGAAGTTGGTCAGGTGCATTATGCTCCAACAGAAAATTAATATATTTCTCAAAACCTTTCTCAATGGCATCGGGAGCAATAGTAGCAAGTTGACGGAACGAGTCTGAGTAGGAAGTCAGGGCTTTTTCAATATTTTGTTCTAATTCGGCCTTGCGAAGTTTCAACTTCTCTGCCATTTTCGTACGTTCCGATCTCTCTGCTATTTTCAATGCCTTATTCAAAGTGGGTAGTTTTCTAAATTCCCTGAAGATGAAGAAACCACGCTCTGCAGCGATCTTGGCCCATGCGAATGCGGAATCTTCATCTGCCTGTCTCAGGATGAACTTGATGTCACCCATGGACGCTTCAAGAAATCCCATCTCTTGTAGTATTCCTTCAGGAATACTACCCATTTTGCGTAATTCCACTTTTAACCTCTTAAGATGTTTGAATGCGTCAACATTTTTAACATCTGTCTGGACACTTGTAGGGCTGACAGAGACCGCTGCAGGCATATCTGCACCCTTGCCGCTTCGATATTCACCCCAAGCTGTCTTCAGATGTTTAGCAGTGTTGCGGTCTGCGTATATTATAGAAGAAATCACGAGCCGGAATCCCATGGTTGGTTTTCGGTTTGGTTTGAAACCATTCTTAGAGCTGCCAGTATAAAATGGTTCCTCTGTTCTGAGAGAAGATCTGATTCTTTTCTCTGATGTTAAATAGTGGCCTCCGCGAGTTACAAATCCACCCATTCTGCCCTGATAGTATTCTATCTGGTACAAACTAAAAGTCATTTCAGCAACATTAGCAAGTATATCGTGAATGCCCAATATGTTAGGTTTTAATTTCCCGACTTTCTTGATTTTATTGTGAGAAGACTTTGGACCTGAGAACCATTCAAAGTCTGCCAAATTACCCTTGTAAGGTTTTTTTCGATCAAAATCATCATCTGATACTTTAGATCCACCTCGTGCTGCAAACTCCCATTCTATCTCACTGGGCAGACGAACATATCCCACAGCACTTTTGTTTTTGGGAAGTTTGTCAAGGCCGTTTGCAAAAAGCCATTGATTGTATCTGTCAATAAATTCCATGGCATCGAACAATGAAATGTTATGTACCGGATACTGACTCTTGAGAGTATCTTCCGTTTCACCATTGGAAAGCCCCATAACAGCAGCATATTGAGCCTCTGTAACTTCATATTTTCCAATGTAATATAACCAATCTTTTCGTCCATTATCCTCTCCCACAAATGCCCCTCCAAGAACAACGGTAGTAGGAGACTCTTTGAACCCTCCACTGGGATCACCAACAGTAAACTTGCGCATGGCATACGGTTCATCATTTTCCCCTATGTAAACAGGCCTGAAAACCATACTTGTATCACCCGGCATTGGCAATACAATATCTTCATTGCCTGGTTCTGGTTTAAACGTGTCAGCCCTGCTGTTACTAACAAAAAGAGTTAAAGTTAATAAAAAAGTCATGATCAGCGGAAGAACAAACCATCGAACAGACGTATCAACATTTCCCAGATAGCTATGTTGAGGGAATCTAGAAAGATTACGAAACATCAAGAACGTATAATAAACATTATTTTTTTTCATAAGAAATTTTTATGTTCAAAAAGGGTTATGTAATTCTTACTCATCTCTTAATGCCTCTGCCGGTTCTATCCGGGTAATGCGCCATGCGGCAACGGTACCAGCCAGTATAGCTACTGAAACGGTGGCACCCAGGATAATTAAAAGATGCCAGATGGCCAGACGGCAGAGACTCTCTTCCGCTTGCAGGTGACTGCTGAACAGAGAATTGATGATCCAGGCCAATGATTCAAAAAACACAAGGGCCACACCAAAACCTCCCACAGCAATAATTATCCCCTGATATATTGGGAAACGTAACAGGGTTGTACCGGAGAGGCCAATCAGACGAAGTATACTCAAGTCTTTTCGCTTACGCTCCACAGAGGCGTAGAGACTGGCCATTAATGTGGCCACGCCACCGATAACACCTACCGTTGTAATCAACCAGAAAATCAGGGTAAGATACTTATCCAGCTCGGTAACATCTCGGATGCGCTCAGCTTCAGTATGAACAGGAATGCCCTCTCCCTCCAGGTACTGCTTGATAAGTTCTACATCGTCAATAGTTGACGCATACAGTCGAAAACCGGCATAGCCACGACGTGCAAGAATGAACTCCCTGCTGGTATTGTCAAAAGTAATATTACGGCGTTTAAACAAATTCAGGACGCCAGCAAGCCTTGCCGGAACAAAGGCAGTATTTTTCTGCTCAATTTCCCTCGGGATCGAATCTGATTCAATTTGAATAGGAAATACAAACGAATCATCACCTCTCGTAATACGCATTTGTACAGGATCATCAAGGCTTTTGACACTTTCTGGCAACATGATTCTACGCCATTTAGCAGTGTCTGAACTCTTCTCATCAGAATCTATTTCACCACTCCAGGTTGGAATTGGAATCATCCCTACATTAACTGCTTTTTGCTCAGGTATAGATAGACTTAAAAGGTTGAAAGAGTTAACGACATGATCTGACCTGTCAATAAGTTCAGCCTTCAATTCACTTACCCATGGTATCAGGGTTGCCCCTTTACCACGTAAACGAAACCCGATAGACCGGACACTCTCATGACCAGCAGGTTTACTTTTGGTAGAGAGCAGGTAAATGGATTTCCCTGGTGACAAAAGGTAACCCGCCCGTCCATAAAGATCTTGTGTTGTTAACGGCTCTATCTTCGTAAAACCGGTATTATTAATTAATTTGAATTCATCAATTTTGTTTAATTTCTTTAAGAGAATGACTACCAGTCCATCGTATAGAGGATAAGCCTTAGGCGTTGTTCCTTCCCAACCGTATTCAGGCACAGCCTGTCCGTCCTTGTAACTCTCTACTGCTTCCAGGATGTGCAGGCGGACATAAATAGACTTTAAGGTACTTGCTCGGTCTGTAAGGATACCGGAGACCTTGAGACTAAGCATTCCCTTTTCATAACGAGTGCCTTTGTAACGTTTTGCTGCCACAATAAGTGTGTCACCGATCTTTGCGTCAAGCTTCTCTGCAGCCATATTGGTTAAAACGCACTGGTTCGAATTGGGAACAGAAGCTCCGTTTTCCATAACAAGCCTGTCTCCATCATCGGTAGGAATAATATCCAGATTGATTTTATTCTGGTCTTTACTTCTGGAGTTATCTTTTATCTGGGCTTCTACTGATGCTGAAATCTGGCGTGTCGTAGGCACGATAAAAGAAACATCATCTCTACTCTCCAGTTTATTAAACCACTCTTGAGTAAAAGATTTACTTGTTAATGGTCGTATCTCTCGATTTCTGGGATCCTGCACCAGACGATAACGCATCACTTCAATTGTGCCGAACTTTAAACCGAAGAGAATCATCAGGGGAGAGAGTACCGCTGTTACAGCCATGATCAAACAAATGGTCAACTAAGGTGGACTGGTTTGTCAAGACCATTTTATGCTATTTTTTAGATGCATTAACCATTTACAATATAACACAAAAAGTGTAACGGAAGGAGCCCGTAGGGCGACTGGAGTTACACTTTTTGCAAATCCACAAACCTCTC
>JABHIW010000136.1 GCA_018670825.1 Candidatus Scalindua sp.
ACAGAGGTGGTATGTCTCGGTTCAGACAGAAAACCAGATTTTGAAGTTTTTTCAAATTGTTGCTAATTGGAAAGGTAAAAAGACTGATAATCGGATTAGGAGGAGTCTTTAAAGCTTCATTTCCGTACAGAAACTATATAGGAAAATATTTACTGTTTGTCAACTTTTTTTTACTTTCACGAATCCCACAAATGCTTTAAAAACATAATGTTATAGTTTTTAAACTGACACTTTCATCTTTACTTTAATCACTCCTAGACACTTCATTCCTTTGCTCTCTCCAATATTTACAAAGTTATAACAAAAACCGTAAGTCCGCTAAAACAAATATCACGCCACTTCCTCTTTATACATAGCAAATTTGTAAGCACTATAAGCTACAGAGTTAAAGAGATAGACTGAATTTTATGATTATTTTTTGTTATAGATTCATAACAAAAACGTTATAGGCCTATAACAAATAATTGAGTAATAGGTATTATTTTTAAATAACAAGTATGGCTTAACCAGGTTAAACTATGAAAATACTCCACCCCTATATTTTCATTTATTATTGGAGATATTTGTCACCCCCACTCCCTTCATGCTCTTACAAACATATATATTGTAAACCAAATCATTAACAAATTAATCTGTCCTCTCCTCCCTCTTCCTTCATCAAAAAAGAGTATAAATCTAATTACAGATGAAAAGACTTGCGATCATCAGGTTTTCTAGACAAATACCTCATTTGTGATATTGATGTCTCCCGCATCATTAATTTCTATCATTCTCCCATATAATTCCTTTGGTATTCTGTCCAACTCTCTTTGAACTCTTTCCCTCTCCTCATTATCATACTCATATTGTTCCAGCAGATCTGCAAAGGCTTTGTATTCGCATTCCGGTTGATCAGCAGAGCCGTTTTGTAATACAGGAAACTCCCGGCTATGCTCACTACTCTTTCCGGAGGATATTATGTATGGGATATTGTATCTATCATTCAGGATGGTATTGGTAAATTTCAAGTGACGATGTTCATGGCCAAATAAAAGAACATCTATATTTAAATCCTTAATTGTACTCATGAATTCCTTTCCATCTTTGAGCCAGTGCCCCACAGCCTCACCCACCCTTCTAAGAGGAAGATCATCAGGGTACAGGAATGGATGGTGATGCAAATAGACAATTACCTTCCCGTTTGACGTTTCTCTGTACTCATTAATAAGATCAGCTGTTTTCTCAATCTGGTCCTCACCTAACTCCCCATCGGCAAGAATCCCATCCAAACCATATTCCGACTGCATGGAATTCAACCCTATAAGACAGTGCCCGTCAATATTGTCTGGGTAAGGATAATCCATGCCATTATCATGATACTGACTAAAGTGACCTTTAAATCTTATAAAACCTTCTTCTAATGCAAGATTTCCCTTTTTTCCGTAATCGTGATTACCGGGAATCAGACGTAAATTAAATCCCTTAGCATGAAGTTGATCAAGGTAACCCTTGGCTGTTTCATATTGACCTACGTCACCATCATTAACGATGTCCCCTGTGATCATAATAACTGGTTTATTACTCTGCCACTCACCTTGACCTTTCCGGATAATATGATTTACAATTATTTTAAAGTTGTTCTCTTCAGTAACGCTTCTTCCGATATGCAAATCACTGATTTGTAGAATTCTTGTTGACATTTTTAACTCCTTTCATTGATATTAAAGTTGGTTGATAAATGGGGGTACATTATATATACATAGCAAACTTGTAAGCACATAATAAGTCATAGAGCTAAGGAGATGGATCGGATTTTAGAATTACGTTTTGTTAGAGATTCATAAAAAATACTAAAAAGAACAGGTCCTGTTTTGCTTCTTTTTTTATGCATTAGACAACAAAAACGAAAAGGTATTTAATCAACCTATTAATTACTCGTTTAAACACTGTTTCTCCTACTTCGTTAAAGAAAAATCAGAAGTTTTTTTAAATAAGGTAAATACCTTAATGCAGAATATGCAGAAAAGTGACACATATCGAAAAATCATTCCTGGTGATTCTTTTTGCTTTTACAAACCTCATAACTGCTTCACAAACTTAATGTTATGATTTTAAAACTATACTTTCTTCTTCACTTTTTATCTCTCATATATCAAAACAGATACCAAACAAGATAACAAATTGACTTTCTGGTTTGTACGAAACAATATGACATCATAAAGCTATATATTGTTTATGTTTATCCTATTTATAATTATTTCCTCTAGATACTTATTTATAATGACAAGAGAATTATCAAAAAGAGATAAGTGTGCCATGGCACAATAGTGCGCCGGCACACATGTGCGCCATGGCACGTGCGCATCGCCTTAGTAGTCATGTATCAGCTCGTAACAACAAACTGTTATGGCACAAAAAAGAGATAGCTATGTACGCTGGTTGTTACAGATATATTTTGATTGGAATTGGATATAATATTCAGCGGTAGTGGGAAAACGTGAGGTTGGCTTCGTACAGGTTGCGAGATGTCTTACTATTACTACCCTTTTTTTCAAAACACACCATGGTGCGACAGAGATTGCCGTCTATGAGGTACGCAGGCTTAAGCCTGCGACTACTGTGATATGTGATATAAATAACTCAATTTGAGTTATGAGTAGAAAGGTGTTTAAACTAAATTATCTACACTCTTATCTTCCTTCTTCAAATTCCTTACAACATTGATTGCTTCAAGGATAATCCAGGCAGAGAATGCAAGCAGGAGCATTGACAAAATAGTTAATACCCAGTTTCTTGATTTTATAAACTCTTTTAAGCTCATCACCATTGCCGTTGATGTCATTATGATAAGGAAGATAAGCGGTATTAAGGTAAATAAAATATTTCTCCCTTTTCTATAAAGATAGACGGTCAGAACCAGTAGTGACAGCCCCGCAAGCAGCTGGTTCGTCGCACCAAAGATCGGCCATAAACGTTTCCAGCTAAGCCCCTCACCTCCAAAGATGAGGATAAGCGGCGTAAACGCGGCAATTGCTGCAGCAACAAATCTATTTGTCAAAATTTTGATATTATATATTTCTCCCAACTCACTCGTTATATACCTCTGAATCCTGGTTGAGGTATCAAGAGTGGTGGCGGCAAAGCTTATGACGATAACAGCAATTAGTGTAGTACCAAATACTTCAGGCAGATGAAGCCCCTCTTTCATGAAATAGGCCCCTCCATTAACAAAAGCCCCCATCTTCGCGTCCAGACTTCCAGCGGCACTCCAACTGGCATAATGGCTCTTCCATGCTGCAAGTGTCGCAAATCCAGCTGTTGACGCAATTATAGCCATCAACCCCAATGACCCCTCTCCCAGCATTGATCCGAAACCGATCATCCTGGCGTCTTTAATATTATTAAGTTGCTTGGATGTAGTACCGGAACCAACAAGACCATGAAATCCGGAAATTGCACCACAGGCTATCGTAATAAAGAGGAATGGGAACCACGGCAAGCCTCCCTCAACTTCAAGATTAATTGCCGGTGCAACCATTGGCGGATGCGCGATGAAGAGGCCCAGATACATAATACCCAAACCTACAAAAAGCTGATGTGAGTTGATAAAGTCTCTTGGTTGGAGTAGTATCCAAACCGGAAGAACTGACGCTATGAAAGCGTATACAACAAGCAAAACTACCCATGACTCTATCTGACCTCCAATAAATGAAGGCAAGCTCATTGGCACATACATACCAAGGTATATAAAGCCGTATAAAACAAGCAATGCGATTATAGAAGGGATGAGGATCCCATACTTTGCTCGGTAAATAACGACGCCTATAACAACGGCAACGATAATTTCAATATTAACCGGCAATACTGTAGTTGGAAATTGTGAAAACAGGGTGGCAATAATATAGGCAAAAACTGCAATTACTATCCATGTAAGAAAGAAGATAATAGTAAGAAACAGTGCACGTGCTCTCTTACCAATGATTATACCCGTCAAATCACCGATGGAATGGCCCTTGTTTTTTGCAGAAAGTACAAGGCACCCAAAGTCATGTACAGCACCTATGAATATAGTGCCAAAGACCACCCACAGTACCGCAGGCAACCATCCCCATATGACGGCTATTGCAGGACCTACAATTGGCGCGGCACCTGCTACTGATGTAAAATGATGTCCAAAAAGAACGTGCTTGTTTGTAGGAACGTAATCTATACCATCCTCAAATTCATGGGCGGGTGTTACAATATTTGAATCTAACTTAAATATCTTATCAGCAAGAAATTTTGAATAAAAGAAGTAACTCACAAAAAAGCAGGATAGAGAGGCAATAGCTAAAACAGCAGCGTTCATATTTATTATTTATCCTTTAGCTATTATATTATGTATGTCGTAATGAGAATACTGACCTCATTATAATCCTTAATCAAGATTGCCATAATATATAAAATACAAACCGGATACAATAATAATTATAATATGTTTTGTTTGATCTGTAGATACGGGGAATTCTGACAGGTTTAGGAAATAATTGATATACTGCGGATTATTATATGCTATAGATTAATTTAAGAAATGTGAATATTCAGACATACTGCAGAACAGTTTGCTTCGCCAACTCTGAGGGAATTAAAGATCAAAAAACCTCTATTATTTGAATACTGGTATCTTATCCCTTTCTACTCTCAGGACAGTAACTTAGTAGAACCATTAGGAACTTTACTCTATACATCCCCACCTGTCTCCAGGCAGGAAGTGGCAAACAAAAGATATTTCCTGAAAAATCACATTGAAAACACTTTATTTATCACCCGTTTATTACACGCTGGACCACAATCTTCCGCACCCCAAATTTTATCGCGTCTTCATGACTGGGAAACCATACGTCAATATGTTTTCCCTTTACCGCTCCACCTACATCTTCAGCCCTGAAAACAGTATTGGGAAAACCTTCAATTCTTAATTTACTCCCCAGCTTTACAACTCTCTTGTCTACCGCTACAGTTCCCCATCGCGCCTTCTTACCTGTTGCCGTAATCCCATACCATTTATCTGAAGGGTCCTTATCGCAACATTTTACACATGAGCAATATGCGGTTGCCTTAAAGACCTCTGCTTTCAAACTGCCGGCAAAAATCAGACTCGCCACAAACACAAATATCCCAAAATAAACAGATAACAAACCTGTTGGGAAACGCAATGAAACCACCCTATTCTTTACACTAATCTTCATTCCTTCTCCTCCTCCTTTCTCTAGCCCTCGCCTCAAAGAGCTAAAGAAAAACACCTAAATTTGTTCTCGATACTACAAAAACATACACACTTAATTATTCCCTGAAAGTCTCATTACTCTACCTTTCGATTCCAAGAAATATTTTTTGAAAAATACCAATAAAAAAGCCTTACTACTGAAGACATTTATTAAAATATCTTTGGCAGTAAGGCTATCTTTTACTTATTACAGAACTAAAGACCCTTCACTTTGCGTCTCGCGATCACTCACGATTTGCCCTTATCACGACATATATTACTTTATTGTTAAGTTTTAAAAGAACCACCTGTCCTGACAAAATCTCTCTAACTACTACTAATAAAAATAGCCTTACGGCAATGATATTAGTTCAAAATATCTTTTGCAGTAAGGCTATTTTTATATACGATCGCAAATAACCAGGACTTTAAAAGGACCCGTTAGTATATTACCCCAATAATTCAGGGTTTTTGTGTGGGTGATGATATTTCAAACTATCTGAAAAAGTTCTTTATTTTACAAAGCAACACACTAGATGTCAAACAAAATAATTCATGTGCTAAAATAAATAAACAAGAGCTGATGTAAGGTTACTTGTTTATATCAAATATCACCGGCACAATCGGGCTTCTGGGCATCCTGGCTACCGTAATGTTGTGCCTTGTATTTGTATCATCACCAACGGTAATCTTTGCATATTTCCAATCAAGAGGTTCTGCATCAAAAAGACCACAGATTCTATTCTTATTTTTTGAAACAGAATCTTCACTGCTTTTCCCCGTTTCCTCAGTAGTATCAACAAGGTTAATATTCATATTTTCTACCGGAATCCACTTGATTTGGTCGCTGGATGGCTTCGTATCGACAAAATCATCCTTTGTAAGCAATATCTCACTGACATTATAAGTATCTAATAGGTGAATATAGACAATGTATTCATATCTAACAAAAGCAGCATTTTGAGATTTAGACATGGTTGGTATTAAAGCAATTCTAATACCAATTTACAAAGTCAGAAATAAATATCCATAAGACGTTGAAACATAACAACATATAGAAATTTAAGAAAATCATGTTCTTATTTCTGACAATTAATACTGGCTCATAATAGCAATTTGCTCGCTAAAAACCAATTCCACGAATATGAATGCTTCATATTTATGATTACCTGTAGATAAAAGTTCTTTAGAATCATTTAAGTGCTATAACTACGCCACTTACAAGATTATCTGGAAAAGATTAGCTTGCGTTGTAAATGTGTGAGTAGCAGTATCTAAATTGGAAGAATGGTTCAATATGTGCTTTTAAGTGTTTGATGAAGAATAAGTGGAATATACTAATTAGCAGTTTGGCTTTGGGGTTTTCTACGATTTTATTTGGAAGTGTTGAGGTTAAAGAACCTTAATACCTTATTTGTAATTTCAAGCTCTTTGTCTATGTAGAAATGATCACAATCGTTCATTATATCAAGTATCTTCGGTTCTGATATACTTAGCATTCCTTTCTCGACCTCTTCAAGTGTAGTAGCAAAATCGTTATCTGAACAAATGAACAACTTGGGTTTTTTGCAGTCCGATAGAAATGAGGTATCAAATCTACCAAATGGCGCAGAGATTGATGCAATCGCCCATATGTTTGTATGCTCCAAACCCAGCATCATCGCTACAATTGCGCCAAATGAATATCCTGTAATAAATGTCTTTTTCGTACCAACTGTTGATTCTAAATAGTTAATTGCTGCAGTAGCATCCACTATAGCATCGGAACAATCATCGTTGTTTAAAATGGTTTCCCAATACTCATATACCTCTGCAATATTGTTAAGTTTACTTTCGCTGCCACCAACACCACGATAATTAAACCTTAATGTTGCAAAACCATTTTCTGCCAGTACCTTGCCAAGCTCCGTAATAACATTATTTTCCATATCACCTCCAAGGTGGGGATGAGGCGGACACAAAAGCACCATCGGAGGCTCAAGAACATTTTCATCATACGACAAAACCCCCTCCAGTGTCAAACCACCGGAGTTGAAATTAACATGTTCTTCAATCACGATTTTCTTTTACCAAAGATTTGCACATATTACTTGAATTAAAGATATAGAGATGGATATAAGTATAGAATTATAAACTCAGGATCTGAACAGGCAACTGTTTTTTTAATCAGAGTTGTCAATTGATTATGATTAAAATGTGGAATTTAAGGTATTACAATGGCACTTTTTCCAGCTAATTACAATTCAAAATTTAACTCTTATCTCGACATTCATCTATTAATTTGAACGAAACCTTGTTACAACCAGACAAGAACAACAGTTGCCGATAGATCACACTGCTGTAATCATATCTTAAATTTCTGTTCATTTTTTTGAAGTATTTTACTTATTGATTTTAAATTGGTATATGGGATAATTTGCAGACGATTTTAGTTAATATTAATTTTTAATTTTTAAAACCAGAAGGGGTAACGAGGTTATGAATAAAATAATATTAACAATAGTATGTCTTTCCTCCCTTTTCCTAATTTCTAATCTAGCGGTTGCTGATAAACCTGAATGGGTTGAAAAGCCGGACCGGTTTGAGGCGGAAAACTTTGTTAAACAGAAAGAGAATGAGTTACTCGAAGCGGAGAGTGTATTAAACAAATCAGAAAAACTTGTAGAACAGATGGAGAAAGATTTACTCGAAGCGGGGAGTGCATTAAAAAAAGCGAAAAACCTTGCTGAACAGAAAGAGAAAGAATTACTTGAAGCGAAGAGTGCATTAAAAAAAAACCAAAAACTTGCTAAAAAGAAGAAGAAAGAACTACACAAAGCGGAAAAAGGAGCGAAAAAACTTGCAAGTAAAAAAGAGAAGGCAAGACTTAAAGCTGAACATAAAGCCAAAAACCTTACTAAGCAGAAAGAGAAAGAATTAATCAAAGCCGAGAGTGCGTTAAACAAAGCAGAAGAACTTGCTGAAAGGAAGGAGAGCGAATTGCACAAAGCGAAGAATGCATTAAAAAAAACAAAAAATCCAACTGGAAAGAATACGAAAGAGCTCAGCCAATCAGAGAGCACGTTAATTCTGGAAGATAATGATCTGCCACCCACCCACTGATCCAGTTGCAAAGCCAAACATCTGGATTCACAGGGATATTACTGGTGAAATGTGATTTTGGGTAGATAAAACCAGGTGTAAATTTCTGAAAATTTATTTAAGACCATTTCTCTTGAAACAGTCGACATATTTTTTATCGGTTACTCGAATGTGGTTTACTAACCACCACTTTAAGTATTCAATTATCTCATTTGCAATTTGACAATCTCCTTCGATCAATTTGTCGTGATAGGCAATTGTTTCAGTGAAAAAATCCCTGTGTTCTTTTCTGTGGTCTTGATACCCTGTATAATTAAAATCTATCATATAAGTCTCTTCTGTTTTAAAATGCTTAAGAGCATAGTCAGTAATTTCTTTTAATACCTCCCTCAATTCTTTTGAGTTTGCATTGTGTTCCTTTGCGTAAATAGCCTTATTGAGAATACCAATAAGTTTCTTATGGTCATCATCAATTATTGATAAACCCACGCTGTATTTGTCATCCCATTCAATCATTATTATTTTACCTCCTATGTAAAAAGTTACTTACTTTCTATTTAATAAGGGCTTTCAAGGCATCGGCTAGCTATACCGTGTGGCGGGAGGTCAAACCGCCATTAATTATGAACTGGTTTATTAAAGGAGCTGAGTACCTTTAAAGTTAGTATATTAATTAAACTATTGTCCTGATTAATTTCAGGTAAAAATAAGTTGTAAAAATATTTAACCATTACTATAAAAGAACAAATGGAGTTATGAGCCTAATCTTATACAAATTCTTTAATATGCGCAATAAGGGAATACCTGAATATGTACTTCGAAATACCTTAGATGAAAAAGGTCTTAAAGTGTAAGATGTATTATATAAGAAGAACTTACCACCTCTCAGATTTACCACCTGATTAAGCTTGATAGGTAAAATCTAACTTACATTTAACGTATTTTCATAAAACTTAATCTTCAGGATTTACAGGGATTTTAGAGGCGGGATCTGGCTTGGGATGGATAAGGCGTGAAGACAAATGTACGAGTGCCATCGTTTTCCTCAGATGGCATTCGTACATTTAATGATTAAACACTATTTATTATTATGGATATTGCTATTGTTACTGCTTATTTCCTCACTACTTCCAGAACTCCCAGGCACGCGTCTGCTTTTTCTCTTTCACGGCTTCCTTCTCCGCCTTTGCCGTTGATTCCTTCTTAGCGTTCTCTGCCTTCTCCATAGCTTCCTCTGCCCTCGCGATCGCGGCCTCTGCCTTTGCCATCGCTTCATCTGCCTTCGCCGTCGATTCCTTCTCAGCGGCCTCTGCCTTTACCATTGCTTCCTCTGCTCTCACAATCGCAGCCTCTGCCTTTGCCGTCGCTTCATCTGCCCTTACCATCGCTTCATCTGCCCTTACCATCGCTTCATCTGCCCTAGCTATCGCTTCATCTGCCTTTGCTGTCGCTTCCTCTGACTTTGCCATAGCGGTAATTGCCATAGCTTCCTTCTCTGCCTTTACCATCACTTCCTTCTCTGCCGCCTCTACTTTCTCTATCGCTTCCTTATGTACCTTCTCCCATCCAGATGGTATGTAGTCTTGTCCCTGGGCAGAACCTAACGAACCAACAAAAAGCAGACAAACAATTATGATAAATCCCCAACAACTAATAAGCTTATACAAAATAGTCTTACCCTTCCTTCATCAATATTAGAAAATTTTAGTACTCTGCATACCCTCCTATAACCATTAATAACGATGTTATCTAATGTTTTAGTCAATGGGAACACATCTGTTTAAACATAGAAACGCCTTAATAAGGTTTCCTTAAAAAATATTTATACTGTGTATAATGTAAACTGAAACCTTATTATGTTCAACTAAATACCTTACACTGGAATAGACAAGTTTAGTGAAATGAGGAGGAGATTAGCTTCTTGCTGAACAATCCATGTTGCAAATATGATGTAGTTTGGAGCAACTAAACCACTATGCACTGAAAGTGCATAGGTTTAACGGGGACTGAAAGTCCCTTTGTTTAATAGAAACACATTAACCTTTTTGTTTGTCATTCCCGACTTAGATCGGGAATCCATATGCTCAACACTCTCTAGATTCCC
>JABHIW010000104.1 GCA_018670825.1 Candidatus Scalindua sp.
TACTTCATCATCTGAAATGGCAGTAAGACACCTTGGGCACCAGTTAACAATGTATTTTCCTTTATAAATAAATCCTTTTTCATACAGTTTAACAAATGCCTCTTTAACGGCTTCTGACAAACCTTCGTCCATCGTGAACCGTTCTCTCTCCCAATCGCACGAAGAGCCCAGTTTTCTAAGCTGATTAAGTATTTCTGAACCGTACTCTTTTTTCCATTTCCACACCTCTTCGATAAACTTTTCTCGCCCAAGCTCATGCCGGTTTGTACCTTTTTTTGCCAATTTCCTTTCAACTACATTTTGTGTTGCTATGCCCGCGTGATCAGTTCCCGGCATCCACAGTGTGTTGTATCCCTGCATCCTCCTCCACCTTATCAGTATATCCTGGAGGATATTATTGAGCGCATGCCCCATATGCAAAACACCGGTAACATTTGGAGGTGGAATTACTATAGTGTAGGGGTTTTTGTCGGGATCCGGTTCGCAATGAAAGAAATTACCTTCTTCCCAGAAACGATACCATTTATCCTCGATCTCCTTCGGATTGTATTTTGTTGGTAACTCAGTCTCCATCTTCATCCTTTAAAAGTTTGTATTCAATACTTTCGACAAGGGCCTGCCAGCTCGCTTCGATCAAGTTTCCCGATACTCCAACCGTGCCCCAGGTATCTTTGTGATCATGAGATTCGATTATGACCCTCACCTTAGCGGCAGAAGCCTCTTTAGGGTTAATAACACGTACCTTAAAATCGATAAGATGCATATCTGCAAGAGCTGGATAGAATTTTTCAAGAGCTTTCCGTAATGCACCATCCAGCGCATTTACCGGCCCATCACCATCGCTAGCCGTCAGTTCCTCTACACCATTAACCTTTATCTTAACAGTTGCACGGGTAATTGATTTCCCATTTTTTCCTCTTTCTACAATTACTCTGAAATCTTCAAGATCAAAAAACCCTTTGTGCTTCCCTATCACTTTCTTAACCAGAAGATCAAAAGAGCCTTCTGCGGATTCGAAATGATATCCCTCGTTCTCCATATCCTGGACTTTATTCAGGATCTTTCGCATTGTTTTCTGATCGTGTGCAATTTTATATTTTTCTACCTTTTTGAGAATATTAGAGCTTCCGGAAAGTTCGGATATTAAAATCCGTCTCTCGTTTCCAACCGTTTCCGGTTCTATATGCTCATAAGTACTCTTATTCTTTTGTATCGCGTTTACGTGCAAACCTCCTTTATGTGCAAAAGCACTTGAACCTACAAAAGGCTGATTCGCCATGGGAACAAAATTTGCCACTTCATTGACATATCTTGATATTTCCGTAAGTTTTTTGAGTTCCGAATTGCCTAGACACTTAAATTTATTTTTCAATACCAGATTCGGTATTACCGAACAGAGATTCGCATTACCGCATCTCTCTCCAAGCCCATTTATTGTCCCCTGTACATGTCTGGCACCGGAATTAATGGCAGCGAAAGTGTTTGCCACTGCCAGTTCACCATCGTTATGTGTATGTATACCCAACGGAACTTTTATCTTGGTTATAACGCTTCCTGTAATCTTTTCCACTTCTTGTGGCAAACAACCCCCATTAGTATCACAAAGGACAATTGTATCCGCGCCTGAATCCTGTGCGGCCTTCAATACTTTTAAAGAATATCTGAAGTTACTCTTGTACCCGTCAAAGAAATGTTCCGCATCAAGAATTACTTCTCTTCCCTTCGATTTCAGATATTTGACTGTTTCAGATACCATTTTCAGATTTTCATCCAATGAGACTCTGAGAACATCAGTTACATGGAAGTCCCAACTCTTAGCTACGATTGTTACGACGGGCATCTCTGTTAAAAGCAGTGCTTTTATTCCCGGATCTTCCGATGCCTTTTTATTCGCCCGTTTTGTACTGCCAAACGCCGCAACCTTAGCATTCTGTAATGAATTCTTTCTGATCTCTTTAAAAAAATTCTTATCTTTGGGATTAGATAAAGGGTAACCTCCCTCAATATAATCTACACCGAGATCATCGAGTTTAAGTGCTATCCCAATCTTATCCTGCAGAGAAAACGAGATACCTTCCGTCTGGCTGCCGTCACGCAGTGTTGTATCGTATATTATAATTCTCTCTCTGGTTTTCATAACATCCACGTTTATGATTAATTAGATATTTTTGTATTTGAATTTATGTGAAATAAGGGTAAAATCGAAAGAATTACGCAAAATTTTAATATTACAGTGCTAAATTGTCTTGTCAAGAACAAACAATTTAACACATTTTATCAATA
>JABHIW010000151.1 GCA_018670825.1 Candidatus Scalindua sp.
ACAATACTGATGTAATTATAGAGCTCCTTAATATCGTTAGTAATGTAAAGATCATTAGTAAGCCAAAAATCATAGTTGAGGACAAAAAACACGGTACTATCAAGATCGGTAGAGAAGAACCTATCCAAAAGGGTACAACGGTAGCCAGTACAGGTGTATCAACCACTCAGATCGACTACAGGGACGTAGGGTTAATACTTGATGTTGGAGTACATGTAGAAGAAAACAACGTGGTACGGTTAAAACTAAAGCAAGAATTATCATCTATAGTAACCGATTCTAATCTTTTAATCGCTTCACCATCATTTACACAGAAAACTATTGATATGGAATTCAATGTTACAGCTGGTGAAAATATCTTTGTTGGTGGATTGATACAGACTGAGGATACCTTCAGGACTAAAAAAATTCCTTTTCTTGGTTCACTTCCTTATATCGGATCAATGTTCAGTTCACAGGAAAAGATTAAAAAAGAGACTGAACTAATAATGATCGTTGATGTTGAATTGCTCCAAACAGATAAGGATATCTATCAATATACCAATCCACTACAACAAAAAATTAAAGGAGTCTAATTATGGCAATGAGAACAATTGTGGGAAAAATAGGTAGTGGAAAAACCTATTATGCAGTGCACCATGTATTGACAGATAAATTTGAATGGAATGATACAACTGATGAATTTACCTTAAAAGATACACGGATCCCAATGATGATATATTCAAATATTAGAAATATGAAACTTGGCGGGGATCTGGAAGAAGAAATTAAAACCGCTGGTGGGCTTAGAAAGTTTTTCCATATTGACTTTCAACGAAATTTTTGTAGAGGAAGAAATGTAATCTATATCATAGACGAAGCACAAACAGGTCAGTACTTTCATCGAAAATTCTATGATGTTGATGTACTAGAATTTTTCCAAAAGCAACGACACGTTGGTGCTGATGTTTATTTAATTACCCAGGACATTAGGTGTTTAGCCAGGGAATTTCAAAACTTAGCAGAATATGAAATTCGTGCGGTTCGTCGTTCTCATTCATTTGGTAAGAAATTTACCTATAAAATCTATTCAGGTGATGAATGCACAAAAACAAAAAGAATTCCTAAACTGCAAAGAGTATTTAAAATGTATACATCTATGGAGATTGAAGAAGGTGAGAAGATAAAATCATCAACTACAAAGTTTATAATTTATACCCTACTTTTAATCGTTGGAGCTGGTTTTGCTTTTAAGTATGGATTTATGAACTTTATTGGTCACATGAATTCTAAATCAAGTGTAACAAAACAAGAAGTTGGTACTGTAGAAAAATTAAATAAACAATCAAAAGTAGTTACTATTGTCGAGGGGCCCGCAAAAGTAATTCAAAAAAATATGTTTAAGATTATTGGATATGTAGATGATGGTGGGAAGAAATACTATATTGTAAATACTGGACGTTTAATACGTGTTCAATATACAGGAACTCCTAAAGGTGTTGGAGAGTCTTTGAGAATTGATGGTGTTTGATATCTTATTCACTAATCAAGACGTGATCCCGAATCTTCTGAACTTCCCATTTGCATTTGAGGGCGATTTTTACAATAAACCTTTTGCGCAAAACTCGTGTAGATCCATTGGTTTAATTGTTGTGGCCCCATCCCAGAAATGTGAGCGATGATGGCCAACTTTCTGAAAGGAACTACATATGATAAGGCCACACACAGGACAATCATGATTAACTTTCTTTAGTGGGTCAGGACATCCACAGTTAGGACAGGTTGATGAGGGGCTGTGTACTGAGAAATCAAAAAGTTGGGTTTGCAGATTTGTTTCAGCTAAAACTATATTACAATCAGGACAACGAATAGATTGCGGGATCTGAAAATACTTTCTTATGCAATCTTTATGGTAACTCTTGCCGCGGAACATTGTATATCGGTAAAGATCTTGATTTTTAATCGGTCGTTTGCATAGTAAACAATCGAAACATGCATTTTTACACTTTGGACAACTCTGAGCATTTCTGCTGATATTGTGTCCACAATTGATGCAGGGAGTTGTATTGCTTGTAGTCATTGAAGCCTCCTAATTGCTAATGATTAGTTAACCAATGCGGTATTTTCGCATTTGGTTAAACGCCTGGTTATGTTTTCTTCTTGTTAATTGATTAGGCTTGATCCTGTCATTTTCGGTTTCACGCCTTTTTCCTAGTTCATGTGATTTTGTTTTCCATAAGCTGAATAAATATGTATGGTGCCTCTTGGTTTATTAATTCATAACTAAGCGGTGTCTGCATTTTGTACTTTTTTTTCATTTAAAGCTGTTATGTCAATTTTACCTTCAAGAAAGTCAATACACGTGAAGAAAAGAGATTTCAACGCAGATTCATTATCTTTTTCAAATTCTTTTATTATTTCATTAAATCTCCAGCCTACTATCCTGTTCGTTTTCTCCTCTGTTAATTGAATAATTTCTTCATCTATATGAAGTTTCAAGGAATTTAAGTCATCTTTTAGATATAGTACGACCAAATCAAAATACCAAACAAGGAAAGCGGATTCTCTTTTGACCATAAGTTGTTTGTACTTTTCTATTACTTCCTTCGCTTTTGGAACGTTTCTTTCTATTAAATAAAACTCTGTAATATTATTGATTGCTATATAATCATTTGGATCAATCTTAATAAGTTCCTCGTAACATTGAATCGCTACAGGTATACCAAATAAAGATCTTGAACATTCCGCTTTCCCGTGTAGAAGAATATTATCTTTTGAATCTAGGCTTAGGCCGATTTCAACATATTCCATTGCACGGCTATAGTCCTTATTTTGTATAAGAGTTCCAACTTTCTCTTGTATTTCAAGTATTTGAAGACGTTGGTCTTGTTTTTCATTTGTATTTTGTATCTCTTTAAGTTTATCTTCAGTTTCATTATGTAATTTATCAAGTTTAGTAAACTTTTGTTCATACTTTTCTCTTAGTTTTTCCAACTCATTTAATTCTCCTTGGAAATTACTTTTAATGGAGCCTACACTTTTTACACCTAAGAAACCGATGATAGTAAAAACTGCAAGAACAATCATAATAACGATATTTATAGTCTGAGTATTTGAAGAATAGGTATCTTTAAGGAGATCCTTTGCGATGCGATAATTAAGTTGGCCTCGTCTTACTTCTTGCAATGCCTCTTTAGTTAGTTTTTGGTCATACTGGAGTTTGTTTATTATTTGGGTCATTTTCTCGGCTTTATCCTTATTGTCATCCAATGCGCTACACACATTGAAAATGGATCCGATAAGAATAGCAAATAAAAGTATTAAAGATAATTTTCTCATAGCTGATTTGTAATTATTTTCTCTTTCTATCCTCATTCCCACAGGTGCTTCGATGCCGAGTTAGACCTGGTTTTTGTCTATGCCTGTGAGTGTTATTTTGATGTCGTCTGTGATTGGAGTAGCCCTGTCCAAATGTAAATTTAATTTTGTGTTCTTCGGCTCTTGAACTCTTACTACTATTTTTTTCTCATATATCACTATGACAGTAATTTTTATGCCACTGCCGATTTTCACACTCTCCCCTATTCTCCCTGTCAGTACAAGCATTTGACCTCCTTTTCAAATGTTAAATGTTGATACCTGGCTCCATCTCTTTTTAAACAACTTGACTCTTAATCAATAATAAAGATTTGACCCTGTCATTTTCCCAGAATGTGATTATACAATACCTTATAATCTTTAATATGTTTAATCTCATTAGAAATAAATATTGGCGAAATATCCATTAATAGCCCAAATAACAAGATTACAATACCTAATTTCATACTTTTGTATTTTGTTTTTTCCCATTCTTTGTATTTGTTGGTTTCTTGAGGAATTTGCACAGATCTGTCCCAAGTGGGTTCATCTATATAAAACTTTGTTCCTTTGTATTGGTTTAAGACTTCATATGAAATAAGTAATATACCAATTAACTCACTTAGAATTCCTATTAAATTTATAGTTTTATAAATATTATTAGTATCCATAGTTTTATAACGTTTAGTTAACCAATGCAGTTTTAGCATTTGGTTAAACGCCTAGTTATGTTTGGTTTTGTTATTCACTTAATCATTAATTAAGATATTATCCAAATCTTTTCTGTATATTTTTATCTATTAGGTCTATATTCTCTTTTGAATATAACTTGTTGTTAAAGTATGCTTCTACCCACTTAGGAAATTTCTTTTTTCCTTTAACACGTTTCCATTCTTGGTTATTCATTCTCGGAATTAATTCATTTAATTGAGAGATATTATCACGGAAATGATTTGGGAGATCTTGGCTATACCACCAGCCACCTGAAGCAGCGTCAATATTTTCTATTTTAAAAAAAGAATAACCACTTATTGGTCGAACAAACCATTGAAATCTTCCAAACATGGTATTGCCAATCATTCTACAATTATAATAATGAGCAGAGAGTTCGGAATCTCCTTTATAACAGTACGGAATATATAGCTCACCATCTACCATACGAGCGTAACATCTTGAACCACTTGCACTTTCCCAAATACCTTCAAAAAATGATGTGTTATTAGTAGATATCTTGATTTCTTGATCTGAAATTTCTTTTTCTGCAGTAACAAGATCCATTACACGCCGGATTTGTAATGTATGTTGCTTGAATTCTTTCTTTAGCAGATCCATTTCATTTACCATGGTACGAACAGCATCATACCCAGGTGGTACAGCTTGGCTAATTAAATCGTGAACTGAGCGGTCATATAGAAATCGTCGTATCGGATTATCGATTTTCTCTTGTTCTGTTATAATTGCTTCTAATGATTCTTTGAGTTTCTTTTTAAATTTCAACATATTTTCTGGATCATATTTATATGGTATTGCTCGTAGGCCGCGTAGATCAAATGGTATATCATCTAAATTTTCTGATATTAATATTGTGTTATTTCTTACAGTATGACGAACACCTAATTCGTAAAAGACATTTGGATTTTGTCCTGTAAGATCAGCAATCACTATACAAGAATCTACAAGTTGCTCAATAATGTGAGTAATAATATCACCAGGGCGAACTTCTTTGTCTGCTCTATGGCAATTTAGATACTCGTTTTTTTTCTTTGGGATTTTAACTGATTCAACTGCTGGTTTAATCCATTCATTGTATATTTGATCAAGTTTCCTTGCTCCGTCTGGATCTTTATGATGGCTACCGAATGGCATAATTATAAAGCAGTTCACTTTATTGATCTCCTTTTTTTTACATAATTAACAGCTAAATATACAATTATTGCTTATTCCGTGTATCATAATGATGAACAATTACAGTTATAAATATTAAAATAGCATTTAAAGCAGATTATTTTTTCTAGGCTGATTTTTGATTTTTTTGAGATTTTGAGTCTTTAGTTTGACTGCGTTTTTCTTTCCTTTTTTGTAAATCTTCTTCTATCCATTTGTCAATTATTTCCTGTATTTGATCAAGTTTTTCTTGGCTTAAGTCTTCCAGGCCATATAGTTTCTTTTCATTATTATTCATCTTTTTTCCTTCCCTTGATTTATTGATTCGGGATTCCTTCCCTTTTATTAGTAAATCTTCTACTTCAAAACCTTCAGATAATTTAAATCTTCTTTTGAAAGGTTTCGTTATAGGAATTCTTCTTTTAATGATTTTACATAAAGACGTTTCGTTATATTTGATTTTTTTTGCAAAATTCACTTGCGATAAACCTATATCATTTATGTATTTAATTAATACTTCTATATTATCCATGAAATTTATTACAATTTAAACTTGACATTTATTGTATTTTATTGTAATTATCTTGTTGTTTAGTAAAAAATTTATATATATGTCTAAAGTATTATATTCCTGAAAATTATTCTGTTTTTATCATAAAGTAAACGACTGAACCACTTCTTTTACTAATTATTTGTTTCTTTTTCAATGGAAATATTGTCATGGAAGATAATGAAATTGAAAGATACGTTGATATTAAAAGAGTATCCAGGTACACCTCTCTCCCTGTTAAGACTATATACGATTGGTCTAGTCAGGGAAAATTCCCGTGTATAAAATTTGGCAGACGCATTCTATTTGATATTCAAGATGTAGATAAGGCAATGGCTAACTTGAAAAAACCATATCTTAAGCTTGAGAATACGGTTAATAAAATCATTGGAGACTTTCATGGTAATGCTATATAATTCTGCCGATAGTGACATACAGATACAAACAGGCTTCGGGAAAGGAGATTTTAATGTATAAACGAGGCGGTATCTGGTGGACGTGTATTAGTCATAACGGCAGGAAGATTCAGAAGAGCTTAGGCACCTCTAACAAGAAACTTGCACAAGCGGTAGAGGCGAAGATCAGGACAGAGCTTGTTGAAGGAGTCTATTTTGAAAAGTTGGTTGGGCGTAAAAAAATGTTTAAAGACATGATGGATAAGTTTATGGTTGAACATGCTCCAAAGGTTTCAAGAAATATGCAAATCAGCTATGCATCATCATTAACACATCTGAATCCTTTTTTTTGTGAATTCAATTTGTTGTCTATTTCTCCAAAAATGGTATCACGATATAAGGTATTGAGAAATAGTGAGGGTGCTGCACCTGCTAGTATCAATCGTGAATTGTCAATGCTCTCTGTCGCTTTTAATGTGGCGATCAAGGAATGGGAATGGCTTAAAGAAAATCCTGTCTCAATGGTGTCAAAAGAAAAGGAAAATAATGCAAGAGATAGATGGTTAACTGAAGAGGAAGAAAGATGTCTCGTTGGAAATAGTCCTGAGTGGCTTAGGGAAATAATAATCTTTAGTCTAAATACAGGCTTAAGGCAGGGTGAATTAATTTCTCTAGAATGGTTAAGGGTCGACATTGCTAAAAAGACTATACTTATTGACAAAACGAAAAATGGAGAAAAGAGGACAATTCCACTTAACAAGAACGCATTAAAAGTAATCAATGAAATGTCAAGGGTAAGAAATATTAAGAATGGTTATGTGTTTCGGAACAGGGATGGTGGAAAAGTTAATTCTGTTAGTCTGGGTGTTGCTTTTCGTAGCTCACTGGAAAAAGCAAAAATCACTAATTTTAGATTCCACGATTTGAGACATTGTTTTGCGACTCATATGGTGCAAAATGGAATTGATCTCTATAAGATATCGAAGTTATTAGGCCACAAAGATCTCAAGATGACTCAACGTTACGCACATCATTATCCTGAAAGCTTAAGAAGTGGTGTAGATGTGCTGGATTCTGACTACGTTTTTACTACAGCTCAAGAAAATGCACTTTGAGCAGAGTTGTAAGTTGTTAATTATCAATATGATATGCAATCAGTTAACACTATGTGTTTGTGTATATCTATCAAATTTTGATCCTATTTTATAATTTTTATAAGTGCCTGAATTACTGTCTGTTTCAATTCTATCATTCTATAACATAATGACTTATAATTCCAATTTAATTCTGGTGATGAATGCACAAAGACAAAAGGAATTCCTAAATTATCCAGTGGTGTCCGGTTAGGTTTTTGCGTGTACGGCTTTTGTCATACCCGAACGCCTTTATCGGGTATCTAAAGGCCAGCTTATTCTAGATTCCCGCTATAAAGAATGCGGGAATGACAGCTTTTGGACAATAAATAGACACCCGCAAAAACCTAACCGGACACTACAGTAAATTATCCAGAATATTTAAAATGTATACTTCAATGGAAATTGAAGAAGGTGAACAAATAAAATCATCAACTACAAAGTTTATTATTTATACCCTACTTTTCATCGTTGGTGCTGGTGTTGCTTTTCAGTATGGATTTATGAATTTTATTGGTCACATAAATTCTAAACCTAGCGTCGTTAACCAAGAAATTGGAACTGTAGAAAAACTCAATAATCAATCAAAAGTCATTTCTATTGTCGAGGGATCCGCAAAAGTAATTCAAAAGAATATGTACAAAATTATTGAATATGTAGATGATGGTGGGAAGAAATATTATATTGTAAATACTGGACGTTTAACACGTGTTCAATATACTGGAACTCCTAAAGGCGTGGGAGAGTCTTTGAAAATCGATGGCGTTTGATATCTTAATCAAAAATCAAAATGTGATACTAAGACACATAAAGGATTTAAAAAAGTCAGCAGCGTCCGGTTAGGTTTTTGCATGTACGGCTTTTTATACCCGATCTGTCAGAAGAAACGTAGGGCGAGGCTTTAGCCTTGCGCTTAATGTACGAAAGCAAACCTAAAGGATTGACCTACGTGCTACACGCAAAAACCTAACCGGACGCTACTGAAAAAAAGTGAAGATTGATATGAAAAATAAGAAGAATATTAATGAAGAAATAAGAATTGAAAAATTTTAGTTGTTGATTCTAAGCGATGTGAAGTTGTTCTGGTAACTAAGCTATACAGACACCTACATCCCTCAGCTAGTGAAGAATGTAGGCGTCTGTATATTAAACCAATACTGGTAAATAATTACTTAGCTTTTATTAACTGCTCTTTTTTTCCGTCTCCGTCTCACTTCTGCTCCTGCAAGTCCTGCTAAACCAATACCTAGGAGGGCAATGGTTGTTGGTTCTGGGACAGGATTTGCATCATGTGTGGTGATTCCTATTTCTGTGATAGAGAAAAATTCAGGGAGTGATCCTGTAGTCGTAATATTGCTGATCATTACGGTTGAAGTTCCAATCGAATCCAGTCCGGTGAGGCCTGTGGTCAAGTTGATGTATTCATTTTTTGGTCCCTATGACGTTGTAGTGAGGAATGTCTCTGAAACTCCCCCGATCGTGATATCTAAGCCTGTGATGTTTCCGGGTATGGTGTTGGCGTCATCGAATGAATATAACGTCAATTCTGATAGGAAATAAGTGCCGTCTAGGTATAGTGTGATGGTTGGTTCTAGGAGGGTTGCAAATAATGGGGTCGTATGCCTGCTATCTCCAAGCTGGTCATCGTTCAATATCCCACCTCCACCTGTATAGTCGGCCTGTGTGCCATACGCTCCATCGTAAAATACTCCATCTACTGGCCCGTCTTGGGTAACTGTTCCAGTGTAAAAATGTGCCCAGTCTCCCCATCCGCTTTGGACTGCGTTGTCAATATCATAACTACTTATTATTGTTGCCTGTGAAATGTTTCCTAGGACTAGCATGAAGACTGTGACTACCATTGGTATTAATAATATCTTTTTTATCTGTCTCATTTATTCCTCCACTCATTAACAATTTCCAGAATACGTGTATATTATTTCTAAGTTGCTCTCTTTTTTCGTCTGCGTCTTACCTCTACACCTGCGAGTCCTACTAAGCCGATTCCGAGTAGTGCAATGGTTGTTGGTTCAGGTACGGATGTGGCTGCAACATCTCCCTGTCTTACAGCCAGTCCCCACGGGTCAGTTGAAGTATCGGAGTCTAACGGCGTTCCCCCATTGAAAAAATCGAATGTGTTGTGCGTGTCCGGGAAGGACCCCACAGATGAACTCCAGTATATTACACCGAATAAGTTTTGAAAATTGTCAGGGTTATTGATACTGCCACCCCCATCTGCATTGAGTGAGTTATCGTTGTCATATAAATGTTCAAACTCGGTAATTCCTAGAAAATCTTGTTGTTCAAACAAATTGCCTCCTGTTGGCAACCTCCAGTCATCGAATAATGTCCCTCCGAAATCTACAACTAGACTGTCAGCCCACGCCATAGTATCAAACACATTACCTGGGGCTATTTCCGTATGATCATACCACGTAAGGTTTAGAGCATCGTCATATATGAGCCTTCTACCCAGTGAGTCGGTACCCCTGTTGATAAGAAACGCCTCTGCCGTTACCGTAAAACCAGAAATCATTACAAATGCAACCAACACCATATAAAACTTAAAACATGATATTCTCATCTAATTCCCCCCCCCCACTCATATACATACAAATCAATAAAATTTTGTTATGTTTTAAAACAATCAGATTGGCGTTATTATCAATTAATAATCATTGCTGTTAATGGAATATTTAAAATTATAAACTATCCATAATTTAATTGCAATAAGGGAAAACCTGAATATGCGCTTCGAAATCCCTTAGTCTAAATTAAGGCAGAAAGCACATGGCTTGGCGTAAATGATTATGGCAATATAGGTTAGTCTGTTTTATGATTTTTGTCTGCATAATAATAAATGTTGTAATCCAACTAATAGGACATCTCCTTACCTCCTTACCTCCTTACCTCCTTATAAGGAACAATTACCATTTGAAATATTAAAACAACTTTTAAAGCAGATTATTTTATTCATGCTGGGTTGCTTTTTTTGGATTCGCTTTTAGATGCTCTTTCCCTGCGTTCTTCTTTACGTTTGTTTGCATCTTCCACTTTCCCGTTGTCAATCATCTCCTGTATTATATCTATTCTCTCTTGGCTTAATCCTTCTACATCATAGTTTTCCTTCCGCTCTTTCTTTCCTTTCCTTGGATTTATTGATTTGGGATTCCTTCCCTTTTCTCTCGGATGTTATCTTACCAATGATAAGTTCTTCCATTATTATGCCAAGCTCTTTGGCTACCTAGCTTGCGACTGATGCCCCAATATCACCACCTCTCATAATTGAGTAACGTTGATTTAATTATACCACTAGCCTATCTTAGATACAAGAAATCAGGTAATAATTGGGGAATAGCACCCATAATTACTGCTTTCCCTCCATATTACCCTTTCTATCTCACAGAATATTTTTATCATATCCTATTAGTAATATGGAGCTTAGGACATGGTACATAACAACCATTTTTGACATATACCTTTTTGGTACATGGTATGCTCTTCTAGAGTGAGATTATTTGTGTAAGCGAATAGTTCTTAGCAATAGTAAATCGGAAAACTGCTATTTGATAGTACATCGTAGATTTTATGCGTGTGTATTGTCTTTATTGTCTCCATAACTTATAACTTGGAATTTCAGGTAATGAACATGCAAACTATTACGAACTACAGCCTCATACTTATTGGCGCAATCATTATGCTGATCAGTGTCGTAAGGGTGAGGAGCCTTCTGAAATTCATATCAACCATTTCTGAATATCATCAAAAACAGGTCAGACTGTTTTTTGTGCTACACCGCGAGCTGATGGTACTCTTTTTCATAGGTTACATTTCAGTTTTAGTGGCATTTGCCTTTCATTATTCATTTGTCAGTGAAACGTTCGTCAGCTTTATTTTTTTCAGTGGATCTATATTTGTGTACATCGGGACAATCGTCCAATCACGACTCCTGGCTGGAGTACAAAACACGTTGAAAGGTTTACTTCCCATCTGCATTACGTGCAAAAAAATTCGGGTTATGGATAGAGATTCCGAAGGGTCGGAGAAATGGCAGAGAATTGATACATTTATATCAGAAAAAACCGATGTAGATTTCTCTCATGGATATTGCCCGACCTGCTTTGATAAGGTTATAAAAAAAATTCGAGAGGAGTAAAGAAAAAACATAGACTCATTACTAAGAAAATGATTGGGAGACTACTCACCAATCATCTGCACAACCACGCTACGCCTTCTCGGCCGGTTATCAAAGTCTATCACCACTATCTGCTGCCATGTTCCCAACATTAGTTTGCCGTTATCGAAAGGCACGGTGAATGAAGAACCCAGCAAAGCCGCACGAACGTGGGCATAACCATTACCATCTCCCCAAGCCTCATCATGATGATACGTAACCCCGGTAGGAGCAAGTTTCTCGAAGGCTTCTGGTAGATCCTTGAGTAAACCGGGTTCATACTCAATAGACGTGATTCCTGCCGTGGAACCAGAAACAAAAACAGTAAGATTGCCACGTTCGAGTTCTGCATCCTCCAGAGCCCGTTCTGCCTGCGGCGTAATATCGATTATGTCTGTATGTCCGCGTGTAGATATCTCTACAGAATCCGTTATAACGTTCATATAATACTATTCCCCACGAAATACACGAAAAGTCACGAAAGAGAGAAGGTATAATAACAGAAATGTATAATTTGTCATTCCGAATTTAATGCAAAATCTAATAATTTCAATAACTCGTAACCCGCCTGTCCGAATGGCGAAGCCAGGCGGGCAACCCGTAAATTTTCCCTTAATTTCAGTAATTACCTGAGTATTATAAACCTCAATATTCTTACAATCTACAAGTTTTCATATCTCACAAGAATGCATCATCATATGACGGATATGCTTTTCATAAATTAAGTTGTAACAATCTCTCGCTATAATCGAAGAAAGGTGTAATGGGCAGAAAAGTAGTCGTAGGCTAGTCAGTATACTTTTGTTAATAGATTTGGTTTGACCCCGAGCATGCTATTGGCCTGGGTTCCTTAAAACGGTATAAATGAATCGCAACTATGGGCGAATCTTTCATTTATCTCTGTTTCTTTTCTCTTATCATATGTTGGGAGATAGCGACGATCAATGGAAGAATTTAATATAAATTGTTTCATAAATTTATCGTTAATCTTGGGACAAGCATCAGTATTAAATAATTGACAGTTATCCCAATTTCGTATGGAGGCTATAATTTTATTATTTATCACTTTTTTAATCTGTTCATCGATTTCAGTAAATTCAATTGCAATAGCAATTATAGAGGTGTCCAGGTGTCTTTTCGTGCGTAGAACTTTTCCGACACATTTAATGTCAGGAGGGGAAAGAGAAAAGTCTATCTTTAAGTCCAGAACAGTATCAATTTCAAAATTATTTCTCGTATAAAAGGAAATACCACCTGCACTCAAATTAGTTACCGTGACCATATCCCAGTCTTTGGGAGTCATGTTTTCATTTAATTTAACATGCAGCATTGTAAAATATGGTTCTTTTATTCTTAGATATTTTCTTTTATTATGAATCTTATTCATGGCCAAACCTCCTATTTGGTATAGAGTGATTCTTTAAGTACAAGCGACAAGTTTTATGCCTAATGGACGTGTAAATTCTTATTGATTATGTGAGTAACTACTGTGTTATCTTAGTACATTAATTGAACCCCTCCCCATTGTCTAGACAAAAGTATTTTTGTTGTGTTAGTGGGTTATGTGAGAGTATGCTTTTTTTAGGAATGGCGTGCCATGGCACAAAAGTGTAATGGGCAATAGTGTGCCATGGCACATTTTATGATGTTAAATTGTGGTTTCTTTTACTGATTTCCAACTAACTTTAACAAAATTTTCCCTGCATTGATGTGTCAGATTTAGAACGGGAAGATGGCGGGATAGCTCCGGTGCAACGTTTCTGCTTTGCCGAGGTCGTAAACAGGGGCTGCTCTCCTTACATAACCAGTTTCTGGTATGCAGCTTGCTAAAATAAATTGTGCAATGCTCACCAAATACGGTGACCTCTGTTCCAATCCTAAGGAGAAGATTGTGGCTAAGATATTAATTGTAGATGATAATAAAAACATAGCATTCCTGCTTAAGAGCTTCCTGGAAGAAATTGATTACGATGTCATTGTGTCACATAACGGAATTGACGCACTGGAAAAAGTAAAGAGCCTGAAACCAGACATCATGATCCTTGATTTGCTAATGGAAGGAATAGACGGCATGGAAGTCTTGAGACGTATAAGGCTGTTTAACAAAAGTATAGGTATTATAGTAGTATCTGCCGTTGTGAATGAAGATATTGCAAAAGAAGCCTTGGCAAAAGGTGCAGATGAATACATAACCAAACCTATTGACTATAACTATCTGAGCGAATCCATACTTTTTGACCTTGTAATGAGAAAGAAGGAATAAAAATAAAATCACCAACTACAAAGTTTATTATTTATACCCTACTTTTCATCGTTGGTGCTGGTCTTGCTTTTAGTATAGATTTATGAATTTTACTGGTCACATGAATTCTAAATCAAGTGTAACAAAACAAGAAGTTGGTACAGTAGAAAAACTGAATAATCAATCAAAAGTCGTTTCTATTTTCGAGGGACCAGCAAACGTAATTCAAAAAAATATGTACAAAATTATTGGATATGGAGATGATGGTGGGAAGAAATATTATATGGTAAATACTGGACGTTTAAATATATAGGGACTCCTAAAGGCGTTGGAGAGTCTTTGAGAATTGATGGTGCTTGATATCTTAATCACAAATCAAGACCTGACCCCGTATCTTGCAAATGAGATTGGCTTATGTATTGGTCTTGTTGCTTTGTATTTTGGTTGTGCTCACGATTTTCGAAAGTTAGCGTCTAGAATAGAATCGAATAAAGAAAAATTAGAAAAGTTTAAAGATGGATTAGATGGAATATACGATAGGGTATATGTACTAGAAGCGACTATTGCTGAAATGAAAGGGGAACAGGATGAACCAAGAACAAACCCATGACAAATGCAGTCACTTCACAATTATTAGGTGTCCACATAGAGACGAGGTTTTAATGAAAGAATTTATTAGTGATGTTAGCATGGGAACCAGCGGTATAACAAAACAATTAGATCACAGCAAGGCAGAAGAAGTTGACAAGAAATATTGTAATCCTTGTACATCTTTCAAGGAAAAGCGAAGTTGAAAACGGGCGATTGGCAAATATGATTAGGAAGGCAGGTTAATAAAATTATATCAGAGGAGGAAAAATATGACGATTTTTAAAGATGGTTTCGACATTGTAACTAAAGTTAGTAAGGATATTAAGGATAGTAAACTTGCATCTGAACTAACTCAAATCATACCTATCCTCACCACAGCTCAGACTGAGAACATGGAATTATCGTCTAAAAACCTTGAGCTAGAGAAAAAGTTATTTAATCTAGAAAAAGAACATGCAGAAGAAATCACAGGATTGAAGGAAAAGCTTTCTGCTAAAGAATTTATAGATAATTGTGATTTTGACGAAACTTGTGGGTTTTATGTTTCTAAAGAAAATGGACAGCGTTATTGTACTTCATGTTTATTAAAAGGCATTAAATCTCCTTTACAAAAGTATCGTCATTCATGGGATTGTAAAGTCATAGGCTGTGGACAATGTTATAGTCCTCCACAAAATATAGACCCTCCTGACACGCCAGGCTATGGTTTTCAAAGTTTTTAACCAAATGAAAACTACTTTGAAAAATAGATACTTTTTACCTTACTATATAGGAAAGACAAACTGACGAATGATAAGGAAGGTAGGTCAATAATGAGTACATCTAATATAATCTCGCTTAGTGTTGCAGGCATTGCTTTAATAATTTCTTTATTTGATCGTTTCTATAAACCAAATTCACTTAAAGCAACCATTGGCCATATTACGAGGAAGGAGCATGACTATATCATTCCTATTACCTTTGTAAACAGTGGATATCAGTCCAATGCGATTAGACACGTAATTAGCAATGCCTATAATGAGGATCCAGATGACAAAAAGCGTAGTAAAGGCATTACCCTTTATCAGCTTGATGCATTTACATTAAAACCACAAGATGTAATAACTAAATTAATTAAAATAAACGGGTCTGGATTTGGAATGGACCTTCATGGTAAATATTATAAAAGATTTACTGATTAACAAAACTTAAACATTCCGTCATTAAAGGCATTTGTAGGAATTCAAATTAGTGTTATTACTAAGAGTGGCAAACATATTAGTATAGAATATTTGGTAGGTTGCTTTGATCATGATTTTGCAAATAATCAATTCCCGCTAAAAAATTTGTACTCAGTTGATGATGCCTCTATTAACCTTTTAAAGAGCTCAACTATTGATAACAGCAAACCTGTTCCTATGGAGCGTTTTACGAAGACGAAAGCATCACTTGTTGGTTTACGATAGTATAAATTGATTACCAGAAGGTTAACAAATGCTTGTATTAGCAAGACGACAAGGTGAGAGTTTAAAAATAGGAAATAAATTAGGGTCGGACCAAGCTAAGTTGTTGGTGTAAAAGAAGAAGGCTTCTAGAATGTGGCCATTTATGGCCTTAAACATCACTTTTTAGTACAAAAAAAGCACCTACAACCTTCGTGTTAATTTGTGTCTTTCGTGGTTACCACTGTTTTATAAAAACGTAGATACTTTAATGCCTTCTTTGTCTATCGTATATGTTACTGCTCCATTCTCATGCGTCTTATGCAAACTTACTCCATGCTTTTGGTAGTCTCCAATTGTAGAAGGTGAGATATCTTTTGCTAACCCGTTTATTATTGCGTGTCCCGGCCTCACATTTTTAACCAGATCTCCTGTATTCACGATAAAACCACCATGATGAGGAACTTCTATTATGTCTGCAGATACGCCTACACCTGAGCTACCATTCCCTGACAAAAGCATTTCAATTCCCCTTTCACCTATATCACCACACAACAGTATCCTGTAGCCCATATATTCAAGAAGCAGTACATTGGAGGAATCATTTGTAGATATGTTTTCTACAGGCACACCTCTACCTCTTAAAACGTCCCTATCGGGAGGATTGAGTACGCAGATCTTTGCTGATCCATAACCTTTAATCTCCAATCCGCTTGCCAATAACCCTGTCTTAATTTTTTCTTCTGCAACCATTCTTATCAAATCAACCTTGTTCTCCGTCTGTAAAAAAAATTTATTTACAAAAATATTGCCAACACTGAACCTGTCGATAATAGAAGGGATGCCATTACAATGATCATCGTCCTTATGGGATATAATCACCGTATCTATCTTCTTGATCCCCTGCTGCCATAGAAAAGGAGCAACAATAAATTTGCCAACATCATAATTGCCCCGTGTACCTGAATCGTAGAGCATGTTTTTGCCATTAGGAAATTGTATAAAGAAAGAGGCCCCGTGCCTCACATCAAAACAGGTAAGTTTAAGACAATCCTGGCCTCGACCAGGTAAACCGGAAAACACAAAAATATTTAAAATCGCCAGGGTTGCGATTATCGTATGAGCTAGCTTGATCTTGAATCTCTCCCTTAGTATGAAAAACATGACTATCAGATAATAGATTACAATCCATAGCCAAAAAGGTGTTGATGTATAAAAAAAGGTCTGGGAATTTTTTGAGAAAAGGAGGACCAGGTTTTCAAGCGCTATTCCGGAATATGAAACCAGCCATGCGAATGGTATTACCAGAATAGGAAATATAAGTCCTGTTATTAAGACGATAAAACCACCAACCAATATAAGCCATACCAGCGGAAATATTAGAATATTCAAGAAAACGTTAAGAGGGGTTACAATATGAAAATAGTATGCTATGAGCGGCATCACGGCAAGCCAGGCACTCAGGGACACACAAAATGTTTTTCTACAATAGACTTTGAATTGAAGCCATATCTCGCTTCTCTCTTCTTTCGCCTGGAGTTTTTCTACCAGAAGGGATGATTTCCAGAAAAAGTTTTCTAATCTGTTTGAAGTGTATATAATTCCAAGCACCGCAAGCACCGAAAGTTGAAAGCCAACGTTAAACAGATCGGAAGGATTTATCAAAAGAATAATGAATACCGCTGCCGCAATGCTATTAGGTAGATCCCAACGCCTGTTAATGATAAACGAACCATAATACATTGCGACCATAATGCCCGCTCGAATAATTGGAGCTTTCATTCCGGTAATGGCAGCATAAATAAATACAATCAGTATGATAATTATTGCCAGGTATCTAGTATTAAGCCGTATCAACCTTAATAAACAGTGTAAAGTGACAACCAGAATACCAACATGCAAGCCACTGATTGCCAGGAAATGTATTGTCCCCGTCTTTAAAAAACCGTCCATCAAGTTTTCCGGCACTTTCTCGCGATCACCCAGTAAAATACTACTGACGAGCGGAACGCTCTCTTTTTTTACCTGTTTTTCAATAACCGTATTTAATTTGTTCTTCAGTCTATAGACAAATGCATAGAAAGGAATGCCATTACTTTCTGATATAATCTCTATGTTATTTAAGCTAACAACGTTTGCTATGGCTTCAATACGCGGGTTTTGCCTTTTAAGGTAATATCTATAGTCAAACTGACCGGGATTTCTGGATGTTGAAGGTATTGATATATTGCTGGTAAGCTCTAACTTGTCACCATATTTTAACTTTTCTGAAAGGTAATGCCTCTTATTTAGGGACGTGCTTTCCTCTCGTTGAGTTGGGTAAATGTTTACTTTAACCACACCGGTAATATTTCTCCATTCTCGCCGTATTGTTCCACCCACTACATTTTCACCGGAAGTACACTCTATAGCCTCTGCTCTTAGCAGAAAAGTAGACATCTCCTTACGATATTTCATTGAAGACAAAAGAGGAGATTGAACAAATTTGTTAACAGGCGGTGAAATAACAACACCTCGTAGGTGTATGGGGATTCTTTCGGTATTGATGAAATTTGATATATTATTGTCTGCATGAGAAAAAAATCTAAGGTGATGATAGGTAATACCCGTCAAGAAGACAAGAATAAGAAGTGCTAAAACACTCCATTTTGTCCGTCTTAAAATTTCAGTTGGGCAAGGGTGAAATATGAACAAGAGGACATACGCAATAACGAACGTAATTGCAGTAGAAAAAACAGGAAGAAATGGAATGTTTCTTAAATAATTAGTAGAAATGCCGATTGCGAAAGAGACTACGATTCCGACAAGAGGACGATGTGTCATTTTGTACTGAAATTCAGTAAAAGTTATGGTAAGTTCTTATTAAACGAGGATTAGGACGATTTCAGAAAAGAATCACTTGTAAAATAATTTACAAATAGTATAATGCTAACGACTTAAAAGGATTTGATAATCTATGGGACATGTCTTAAGTAAGGTCGGATATTTCAACTCGTCCAGTCCCTTCAGCTAAAATAGTATCATAACGACGGGAACATATAAACAAGTATTTTTATTATTTAATTTATTGAATTTCGGGGAAGATTTTTATGGCAAATGGTTTTGAAGGAAAGAAAAAACACAGGCTTAATAGAAAAAAATATATCTTAAAAAGACGTGCAAGAAGAAGGAAAAAATAGAAGTTTTACTATTAAATTTATATAGTAGGTTCCTTCCTTACAAGTGCCCATCTGTTGAACAGATAGGGGTCGGTAGTCTACCCCTACAAATAAGGTAAACAATAAGGGCTGGTACCGACTTAAATACATTTATAAATAGAAAGATAATATGAGTTCTACTGTTAATGAAAAAACAATAACGAAAGTCCCTTTAATTGACTTGAAACGCCAATATCGAAGTATGAAGGAGGAACTCAATTCCGCAATTCAGGATGTCCTTGAAAGCCAGGCATTCATATTAGGCCCTCAGGTTAAAGAGTTTGAGGATCTTTTTGCCTCATATTGTAATACGAACCATGCAATAGGTGTTTCTTCCGGAACTGACGCGCTGCTCCTTGCACTCAAATCATTAGGAATTGGTGATGGTGATGAAGTTATTACAACGCCTTTTACATTTTTTGCGACAGTAGAAGCTATTTGTAATGTCGGCGCTAAGCCGGTTTTCGCAGATATTGATCCTGAGACATACAACATTAGACCGGATTTAATTGAAAAAAGCATAAGCAAAAGAACAAAAGCCATTATTCCCGTTCACCTGTACGGACAATGTGCCGATATGGACCAAATTCTGGAAATAGCAAAGAAAAATAACTTAAGGGTCATAGAAGATTCTGCTCAAGCTGTTGGTGCTGAGTATAGAGGTAAAAAAGCAGGATCAATGGGTGACCTGGGATGTTTTTCTTTCTTTCCAAGTAAGAATCTCGGCGGTATGGGTGACGGTGGGATGGTAACATGCAACAGTGAAGAACTTGAAGAATTAATTCATATGCTGAGGATCCATGGCGGTAGACCAAAGAATTATCATGCCAGCTTAGGTATTAATGGAAGATTGGATACAATACAGGCATCCATCCTAATCAAAAAACTCGGACATCTGGACGATTGGTGTGATAAACGAAGGCAAAAAGCTTCGTATTATACAGAAAAATTGAAAGAGCTTGATTTAGTAACGCCAAAGGTAATGAGCTTCAACAAGCACGCCTTCCATCTATACGTGATCAGAGTAAAAGAGAGGGACGGGCTTATGGAGCACTTAAAAGCGAATAATATAGGTTGTGCCGTGTATTATCCGGTCCCCCAACATTTACAAGAATGCCTGGCAGATCTTGGTCACAAAGAAGGTGACATGCCGGAAACGGAAATGGCGGCAAAGGAGACACTGGCACTTCCCGTTTTTCCGGAAATAACAGAGGAAGAACAGGATTATGTTATAGAATCAGTCAAAGATTTTTTCAGTTCATGATAATTGAACATTTTAGTTTTATTTCTCTTTATGCTTTTCATGCACATCGATATTAACCACGCACAAAATGAAAAGTTACTTTAGTAAAATTTCTTGTTAGGTTTTGTATGCGATCATTTATATCTACCATATTCATCATATTACTAATTATCCTCTGCAATAGAAACATGGCAGAGGGGGCACACATAAAAAAGGATGTTTCTCATTATCCCATACACATAGGTGCAGACGCGATTTCGACCTGGCAGAATAATGAAATTAGAGTCTTCGAGGCTAGTGGTAATGTAGAAATAGATCAAGGTGAAATCAGAATTGTTACAGATAATGTAATAATCTGGTTTAAAGAGATCAAAACAGGACAACTCGTTGAAGGAAATATCGAGATTTATTGTAATGGCAATATAACCATCTTCCAGGAAGAGAGTATTCAAGATTATGAAGAAACATACCTGGCGCTAGTTACTACTGCCGGGATCTCTGTTAGCCCTACACGTGAACTTGATCAAGTAAAAAGTTTTGAAGATGAACAAAGGTCTGAATTATACGTACAAGCGGAGAAGTTCAAGGCGATAGAGAATGGCGAACCATATAAAGATGACGTTACTACGGGGACTACTGCTTCAGGAGATATGGTAGATATATTAGCAGACGATATCGATACCTGGCTGGAAAATGACGTTCGTGTAATCGTTGCAATAGGAAATGTCAGGATTAAGAAGGGCGAAGAGACACTAAATGCAGATAACGTAATCTTATATTTTGATCAAGAAAAGGATGAAAACGGAAAGTCGCCAAAACAGATATATAAAGAAGTATACGCTGAGGGTAATGTAACACTGACACGTAAAGATGATTTAATAATAGCAGAAAAAATATTTGAAAACATTAAGGATGAGAAAGGGCTTTTCGTTAAGAGCACGATTAGCAGTGTTCTGAAGCCTCCTGTAGTCAGAACGGAATTGCCCGTTTTTATAAAAGGTGATGAAATAAAGAACACAAAAGGAAATTATGAAATAAAAGACGGAGATTTTTCCCTTTGTAGCTACGGACATCCTCATTACCGTTTTGAACATTCAAAATTAAGAGTTATTAAAACTGAGGAAAAATCAATTATAACCGCAAAAAAAAATGTGTTTAAGATTGGTAATTTCCCCGTAATGTATATTCCCTATTTGAACTTTAATTTGAAAAGGAGTCCACAACGACTCCAGGAATGGAATACCGGAAGCACTTCGAGATTTGGGAGATTTGCGACAACCGATTGGGACGTATACGGTTTTGGCTTTGGTGAAAATATGAGCGACTGGAGCGATTTGACATTTAGCGCAGATTTTTTTGATTTAAGAGGGCCGGCAGCAGGACTAGATTTTCAATACGAAAAACCCAATTCTCGTGGATACGCCAGCACATATTATATAAATGATGATGAAGAATTAGACATTAATGATGTTCCTATTGATTCCAATAACAGAGGGCATTTTTTATGGCGACATAGACAAAAGTTCGATAATAAATGGATAGCAGATATTGAAATATCACATGTTAGTGACAGAAGTTACTTCAGAGAATATTTCCAACAGGAATTTAAATTGGAAGAAGACAGGAATACTCTGCTTTATTTAAAAAAACTCTCTGACAACAAGGGAATTACATTCCTGGCTGAACATCAATTACGGACTTACGATACTTTGGTAGATTCAGTAAGACTTAGTAGAAAAAACGAATCATTTCCCGAATTGAAATACAGAGTTATTGGAGAACCTTTACGTAATGGTAAACTAAATTTCACCTCTGAAACTGAGGTGGCATATCAAAACAGGGTGTTTGACAGAATTACTCCTTTAAAAGCTGAAACTAACTTTCTTGGTCGTGGAGAGTTGCTGACCGCGGAAAGAGTTTTTGACAGGGCACCAGCGAGGCTTGATCCGGAAGAAACTGTCAGGTTTGATACATACAATATGCTCAACGCTCCATTCCGCATGATGGGTCAAAGATTTAATCCATTCATAGGAATTCGATTAACCGGTTATAGTGAGAGTGTGCGGATAGACCCTGTTACCTTACGTAATGAAGGCAATGGTACTCCACGAGGAAGAGTGGCAATACCTATTGGCATTAATACCAGTAGAACACTCTCACGGACATACAGTATATATAATAAATTCTTTAATATAAATAGGCTAAGACATGTCATGGTACCCGAATTACTTATTAATCTTACACCGGTAGTCACCCAGGATCCGGAAGACTTAAATCAGTTTGACGGAGTAGATGCAATTGATACCTATAAATCAGTCAAACTTGGTCTGCGTAATAGACTCCAGACTAAACGAGGAGAACCAGGAAAAGAGAAAACTGTAGACGTTGTTGATTTAGACACCGAATTTAATTTCTTCCCCGGAGACGCAGGTCTTAATAGAAAACGGGATGACTATATAGGATTGTACTTAAAGGTAAGATTAACCGATAACCTTTCTATCCTTTCTGAAGGAAATGAGTTTAATCTTAGGAAAGGAGGTGTTGATATTTTCAATCTTGGTATTCTATACGCAAATTCACCTAAATATCGTTTCTCAATTGAAAACAGGTATGTTGATAATACCAGTTCAACGGTCCTCTTCGCATCAACGGTAGCATTAAATGAAAAATGGAGTGTAAACTTTACCGAGCAATTTGCTTTCAGGACCGAAGAAAAAGATGCCATAGGTCGAGGTACTGAATTTGAAAACCAGAGCTTATATAGCTCTGCTTCTATCTCAAGATATTTCCATGATTGGGTCGCCACGATGAGCATAAGTCAAATTGGTACCAGAGACGATGATAATGTTGTTACGTTTAATATTCTACCGCGTGGCCTAGGAGCCGCAACTAACCGTGTCAGATCTTTGGGTACTATAGTTCCGCAACAACAGCAGCAATAGATAAACCTTTTATTCCTCTTAATACCTGTCATGAAAAAAGCAGTTTACCCTGGCACTTTCGACCCTGTTACCTATGGCCATCTTGATGTAATCAAACGTGGCAGTAAAATTTTTGATGAGCTTATTGTCGCAATTGGTCACAACCCATTTAAAAAAACCGTATTCACCGTTGAAGAACGAATGGATATGCTCTCAAAAAACACCAGTGAGATCCAGAATACCAGGATAGATTGTTTTGAAGGAATGTTAACTGACTACATGAAGGAGATGCAAACTAATATAATACTGAGAGGTATAAGGACGGTATCAGATTTTGAGTATGAATTTCAAAGGGCACTTACAAATCGTGTATTAAAAACGGATATAGAAACTGTTTTCATAATGACGAGCCAGGAATACTCATTTTTAAATTCCAGTCTCATTAAAGAGATCGTAAGCCTTGGAGGTGATATCTCTAAATTTGTACCTTCTGATGTCGAAAAACTACTCCGTCGAAATTTGCAAAATCCCCAGACACTTCAAACATAACTCCTCAGTTGCAAAATCTATCCAACGAGCATAGTGGGCTTCCACACAAAACCTAAAGCTCTACATCATGTATGAGTAGTTTAACATTTACATGGATTGAAGATAAGCCCCTGAAAATAGTTTCGATAGTATGAACAAGGTGATTATTGTGGTGATTCCCGGCATGACAAGTAAGAGTTCAAGTGGAATATGTTATTCTTCATAAATTCTTAACTCTTTTTTGCTGTTTCTTCCCGGGAGAAATGTTGTAAACATACAGAAGGAAGGAGAACAGTTATTAGATAACTATTTGAGTTGGCAGAGACTCTGCCTTCACTAATTTTCTTCAATTCCCAAAAGATCTGAAACCTTAGTTATATGCGCGTAAGGCCCACCGTCATTAATTTCCGACTTATAGAAATTGTAGTGCCTGCCATGTTTCATTAATGCAGTAGACATACCAAGCCTCTTTCCCACTTCTATTTCATCTTTAATCTTATCACCAACGCAAAGAACCTGTTCCGGCTCTAGATCGTATTTAGTTAAAATTGCCTTGAAACACTTCTCCTTTCCTCGCGGATTTTCTGTTATGACTATTTCGTCAAATGATCTTTCAAGGCCCAGGGTTTTTATCTTCTTTTCCTGCATTTCTCTATTGCCAAAGGTAACGAGGAATAGCTTATAGCCAATTCTTTTTAGTTCGTTAATTGAATCCATTGCATCAGAAAATAACATAGCGCCATCAACCTCCAGAGTATTAATGGTATTAGCAATTTCTTTACAGAACTCTTCTGATAGATTGTATAAGTCGGCAATTTCTTGTGAAATGTCCGCTTTTGGACCAAGACGGGCCTCAAGCTCTAATTGTAATTTTAACGCCTCAGCTTCGGAGCATTTGATCGCCTTTGATATAATTTTTGCAGCAAGTTTTTTACTTTTTAAAACAAGCGTTCCGCTGCAATCATATAGGGTATCGTCCAGGTCGAATATGATTGCTTTAACCTGAGCAGATATCAGAGAAATGGGTTTGGACATATATGTGTTTTACTTATTTTAACTGCGTGAAAGTACTAGTTTTGCAAAAATTCTACAGATAGAATCTGCCAGTTTCTCTGGATCGTGCCTTATCAGGTCTTGTTTTTCCCACAAGATTCTTTTTTTATCAAGATTTTCAATCAAATCGGTAACCTCTACCGCTACATTATTATTTTCTAAATCTTCATCAAGGGTGACAATGTCAGCACCCTCTTTTCTATATTTTTCAATTATTTCCTTACGAGGAAAATTGTTGTTTACAAGCACATAATCCAAAACTCCCTCGCCAAGATACCTTGTAATTGCCTTAATGTGCTCGGATGCGGTATAATTATCTGTTTGTCCAGGCTGTGTAACGATATTGCAGAGATAAATTTTTACTGCTTTTGTGTTTTGTAATGCTTCTTTAATTCCACCAACAAGAAGATTGCAGATAATACTTGTGTAAAGACTTCCCGGGCCAATTACGATTACATCTGCTTTTTCAATTTCACTGATTGCATCTGGTGGACATTCAACATCATTTGATTTCAGAAAGAGCCTTTCTATAGGGGGCTTCTTGAGTGCACGTACGTTTAATTCTTCTTCTACGATAGAACCATCCTTTAATTCAGCACAAATGTGAGTACTTGCAAGTGTGGAAGGCAGGACCTTGCCTTTGATCGCCAGTATCTTACTTGCTTTTTTTATTGCCTGTTCGAAACTGCCAGTTATATCTGTTAAAGCAGCCATCAATAGATTGCCAAGGCTCATTCCATTAAGTGATCCTTTATTAAATCGGTATTGAAAAAGCTGGTATAAATCTTCTTCCTGTTCCTCTGTTTCTGAAAGTGCGACCAGACAGTTTCTTACATCTCCGGGAGGTAATATACCGTATTCTTCTCTTATAACGCCTGAACTTCTACCGGAGTCTGTAACCGTCACAATTGCCGTTAGATCTTCGCTGTATGTTTTTAAGCCTTCAAGCGCGATTGGGAGACCCGTGCCACCACCAAAGGCTAATATTTTCAAATTGTTATGTGTTTTCCCAATATCTTTTAATTTGAGCAAAGTCGGTAACTGGAAAAATCGTTTTATCTTATAATCGGGCTTGTTTGAACTATCATAAGCAGTTTCTTCCTTAAACCGTCCATGTAACATCTGGACTGTTATCATCCCCTTAGCTTTCGCAATTCTCAGTTCTTCCCTTACCCGATCTCCAACGACAGTAACATCCTGTGGGCTTAATGAATACTTTCTGACAATTGCCTCAAAGCAATCTTCCATTAATAGCCCAACTTCCTGGTCATTAATTATTATTTCATCAAAGTACGGTTTCAGATTTAGCAACTCTATCTTTTTATGCTGTCTTTCGTGGATTCCTGTTGTCAGCAAGAACAGCTTATATTTTTCCTGTGATAATTTTTTTAACGTTGGTACAACATCCGGAAAGAGTTGTATATTTGACACTTCATCACTGTTGTAAGTCTTCAGGACAGTGCGGACAAATTCATGGTCTTTTTTGAATTTAGTTGCTATTTCATTGAAGACAGGATAATAAGGGCCATGCTTCTCTGAAATATCTTTTTGCATTAAATAGGCTTCTTCTTCTGTGCATGGCAACCCCGCATTAACCATTGCTTTTGCAGCACGTTTTCGGGATGCTTCAAGCAACGAGCCTGTGCAATCATATAGCGTATCATCAAGATCGAAAATTATTGCTTTCATAGTTTCCATTTATAAGAAGGACTACCATTAGAGGTAGATGTAAATTACGGTAAAAGGTTAAACTTGCATATTTAATTTTGGAACATAAAGTTACCTGGTTTACTTATTTACTCTGTTTTTAAGTTTCTAATTTCGGGGGAAAGCCCAACCTTGCTGCCAACCTTAATTCCATTTTTCCTGAACCAACCTTGCTCCATTTCAAGAGCATATTTCACTTTCTCTTTTGATGTGTGACTCATTAAACTGTAAGGAGTCATAGAATCTATCTGTGTAATTACTTCTTTAGAATTTATAAAGGCAATCGAAAGAGGAATTTTTGTATTTTTCATCCAAAATGATAGATTCTTCTCATGCGGAAATATAAACAACATTCCGTGATCATTGTCTAGTTTATCCCGAAACATCAAGCCTATTGTACGGCCTTTTTGAGTAAAAGCAACTTCTGCACGAGATATCTTGTCGTTTATTTTTATTTCGTATGTGTTTTTGTTTGATACAGGGGAATGAGTGGAGCAACTAAGAAATGCGGGAAGCAAGGTTACAAGAAGGATGATATAAAAATAAATGCTTCTCACGATGCGGAATGACGAATCCATAAGGTAGTTATTTTACGGGATTTCTGAATCTGGCAACCGGGTTGACTATGGCAAGTCCACGGTAATATGTGACAACCCCATTTACAATTTCTGTTATTATTTTATTAAAAGAGGTCCTTTGTCTTGCCCTTTCCAGTTTTACTACCGGTCCCTTCTCATCAGTTATGGGTATCATATCAACATTGCCAAAATCCATTTTTAACATATTGATCATCCCACCATCACCTTCCATTTGCTTGACAATAGCAGCTGAAGGTAACGTGGCAATGTAGGAAAGCGGATAGGTATAGTCTCTATAACTGTCTTTTTGTATATATGCTTCACCTTCAACGGCCAATGTACCCAGATATTCTCGAACGGTATTCAACTTTGTTTCATTAACATCTTCTTCTTTAACTTTTGTAGTTTTTTCCCTGAAAGGGTTGATACTTCCTGTTATAACTGTTTTGGCAACCGTTTCCTGAGACTGGAATGTGTTTACGTTAATCTGTATTTGTTGATGATTCACAAATTGGAAGGAAAAAACATCTTTCGTTTTTTCATCGTAAATTGATGAATTGGTGAATTTAATACTAACATTGTGTATTTCTAATTCAGGTATCAATATTTCGAGAGGAAGGATTATTTTTGATACCGTCATCGCACCGGGAACAATGTTGCCACTTCTATGAATTTCATTTTTATCATTTGTTATTTCAACAAATCTTCTTCCTGATGATTTTGGTATTACATAATCATGATGCATTAAAAATCTGTCAAAAACAAATAGTCTCTCATTACCATTACTATCCTCTCCGTGTCTTAAGCTTGGGAAACGTGTACGAGCCCTGGTATCTCTGAAGTATATAGAATCCTGTAGAAAATCTTCGAGCTTAGTTAACGGTATACCAAAAAATGGCTGGTGAGTATTGTTCATATTCATGTAATATAAATGATGAGTACTATATATAGTATGGAATTACTTTCATTTTTGAGACTGCTATAAATTTTAGTTTAAAATAAAGATATGTCAAGATGTTATTTTTGTATATATAAGGTATCAGGTACTTGTTTATTCTGCCTCTCAAAAGAACATAAGTTTATTATCGCATAGAAGGGGCCAATCTTTATTTTTTTTTATCTATTTTAACGTTTAGTAAAAAAATATTTATGTTTTTGGTATAAAGATTCGGGACTTTGGATCGGGTAAAACATAATCCTTTTAGTATCAATGTGTTAGGCTGTTGCCATATTAAATGATATCTTTTTCCATCGTATCAAACTTTGAATATGATGTGAAAAAAATTAACATGACATTGGCGCTTTGTTGATTACACGACGGATGGTTGATGATTCTGGGTTATAATCCCCCCATCCTCCAATCCTCCCCAACAATGATTGAGTTGCGTATATGAAATGATAATTAAGGAATTGATGCGGTAAGAAATTAAGTTATTTCTTTATCATTAATTCTTTTGCCAAATCCGGATCAATTTGAGGGACATTCAATACCCTTTGCATGGATCCCTCTTGAGCTTTTGATATTATGACATCAGCGGTTGGATCAGATTTCGCTTTACTACTTCTTACCGTCAGTTGCGCGGCGATCTTCAACTTTTCCTCGTTAATTTCGCCTCTGATAATGGCCAACGGCCCGGTTATATCTTTCATCTCCAGCAAAAAGTCACGGACTGTTGCCAGTTTTTCTACCACAGGATTCTCTTCTTCATTACGGCTGACGACCACCTTGGTTTTGTCATCAAGTCTAAAGTGCCTTCCAACCTTAAGTAGACTAACTTCATTTACTCCAGGATCTCCGTGATTTACCGAGTCCTTCATTCTGTTGGCAAATTCCGGGTCAGTTAATAGACACCCTCCTGATGCACATGGATAATCCGTCACCTCGAAAATGTCTGCAAGCTGTATCTGGTCTTTTCGTGAACGACCCTTAATTTCAAGTAATTCCTCTCTGTTGACCAGTCCGTTTATTTCAGGAATTGTGGGTTCAAGATGTTTCGCACAAAGCGGCCTCAAGACAAGCCCGGTTAATCCGGCTTCCTTGTCAATTATCTTCATTGCCTCTTTCCTCTGCGACATTGGACGCTGGCCGAGCACCTCACCCGTTATGATAAAATCCGCCCCGATTTCCTTCATATATTTACCGGCAGCCCTGAAGATATTTATGCGGCAGTCTATACATGGATTCATGTTCTTACCGTAACCATGTTTTGGTTTCTTTACTATCTCCAGAAAACTCTTGGTCGTATTTATAACCTTAACCGGTATTCCTAGTTTTTCAGAAACTTTTACCCCTTCC
>JABHIW010000078.1 GCA_018670825.1 Candidatus Scalindua sp.
AAAACGACTTGACAAAATCATTGCCTTTCCCAAACTATGCAAAGGTGGAGTTTACATGATTTTATTTCGATAGCATAAAAATATATTATAGGAGAAAAAATGTTTGACGATGAGGATGATAAAACGATCTACAAGGTTGTCCTGAACCATGAAGAACAATACTCAATCTGGCCTGCAGACAGGGAAAACGCTTTAGGCTGGCGAGACGAAGGAAAGAGTGGCACAAAAGATGAATGCCTGGCTCACATCAAGGAAGTCTGGACTGATATGCGTCCACTTAGTTTGCGGAAAAAGATGGACGAAATGAAATAGGTAAATTCCCTGGAGAATTCATCTGCACAGTAATCTATTTGCCGACGGACGTATTTTTGCGACGAATGATGGAGCGATATAGGGTTAGTACTTTTACAATGCCTTAGCGGCCTCTCCCATGATTTTAATATTTCTGATTACGGCATGCTGGGTCTTGTAGTCTCGTATGAAATCATCGTATTCAATATTGTGCGTATAGGTAACATTCTTTCGATGCTCTCATTAATATCTAGAATCAAATCAGTGTCCTTTCGTTTAGACATAGACAATATTCCTTTTTATATCATCAGCTATGTTTCGTTTCTTACCACAACGTTAGTTCACTTCTATTATTAAACATGCTACAAAATGACACTCTCTTGTATTGCTTCTTCAAGTGATATATAATACTTTTTTGTATGCAAATATTGGAAAGTATGAATAAGGACCTGAGTGCAAAATGACATGATGTCTAATAATCACCAAATAATAAAATCCAAACAACAAACAAATCACAATTACCAAATTTCAAAATGTACAAACAAAGTGATTTTGGTCATTCGGACATTGTTGTATGAAATTTGTTTGTAGTTTGTGGTTTGAGTTTTGTGATTTAAAACTCCTCTGGAGCTGAAACCGGAGTTACCAAAACAAAACCAACAAGAAAATTTTAGCTGGATAGATATAAGATTATGAATATATCTCTTCTCTTTCAAGGTTTGATAAAACGTGGAGCGAAGCTTTGGATAGAAGGGGATCAACTTCGCTGCCAGGGCTCCGGGGAGGTATTAACAACTGAAGTATTAGAAATCCTGAAACAGCATAAAAGCGAATTTCTGGATTTATTGCGTAAGAAGACTCCTGAACCTGAAGAGTATCCGCTTTCCCATGGCCAACAGGCACTGTGGTTTCTCAACCATGAGGCGACAGAAAGTGCGGTATACAACACTGCTGCCTCCTTACGTATTTGTTCCCCGTTGGATGTTGTAGCCATGGAACGTGCATTCCAGTATCTGTTAGACCGGCATCCCCTGCTGCGAGCTTATTTTCCAGTTCAGGACGGTAAACCACAGCAAAGGATTCGAGAAAATCAAAGTTTACGGTTTGAAATAATAGACGCTACGGATGGAGATGAAGAACAGCTAAGACAGCAGGTGGTCCAGACATACCAACAGCCGTTTGATCTGGAAGCCGGTCCCCTCTTGCGGATACACCTGTTCCGCCGGTCCGATGAAGATCATGTATATTTACTCACCGTACATCATATCGTCTTTGATGCCTGGTCAGGATGGCTCTTTATGGATGAGTTCAGCAAAGCCTATTCGTCAATAACGGCCGGTAAAACTCCATCTTTGGCCCCGTTAAAGTATAATTACCAGAATTATATAAAGTGGCAGACAGACATGCTGGCAGGACCTGTAGGAGAAAAACTATGGCAGTACTGGCAGAAAAACCTGGCAGGAGAAATTCCTGTTTTACAACTGGCCACAGACCGGCCCCGGCCTCCTGTACAGACATTTCACGGCGCAACCATCGATTTTTCTATCGATAAGACCTTAACGCAGGAATTAAGAGAACTGGCACGGGTGGAAGGGACGACACTGTTCACGGTATTGATGGCTGCCTTTCATGTTCTGTTGTACCGTCACACAGGACAGAATGATATCCTGGTTGGTTCTCCCACAGTGGGTAGAGATAACAGAGATTTTACCGGTATTGCAGGATATTTTGTCAATCCGGTCGTAATTCGTACTGATAGTTCGGGAAATCCCACCTTCCAGTCTTTTCTACAAAAGGTGAGTGAGGCGGTACTGGGGGCTATCGGGCACCAGGATTATCCGTTCCCGTTGTTGGTTAAACGCCTGCAGCCGAAACGCTCATCTGGTTTTTCACCACTATTTCAGGTTGATTTTGTATTACAAAAAGTCCAGGTAGGGGGTTTTGCTGATCTCTTCTATGTAACGGGAAAAACAGAGGCTGCAATGAACTGGGGTGGTCTTGAAATACAACCGTTTGTAATACCTCAACAGGAGGGGCAGTTTGACCTGACATTAGAGATAATCGAGTTGGAGGACTCCCTGTCGGGTCATTTTAAGTACAATACTGATCTATTCGATGCGGGTACTATAGAACGGATGTCAGAACATTTTCGGATATTGTTAGATGGCATCATCAACAATCATGCAGAATGCATTTCTCATCTACCACTTTTGTCAGAAACGGAAAAACAACAATTACAGGCCTGGAACAAAACAGAGAAAGAGTATCCAAAAGATAAAACTATCTATCAACTGTTTGAAGAACAGGTATTAAAAACACCGGAGAACATGGCTGTAGTTTTCCCTTCGACAGGCTCAGGACAAGGCTCAGACCAGCAATTAACTTATGCAGAGTTAAATGCAAAATCAAATCAATTAGCAAGGTATTTACAATCACAAGCAACAATTAAATCGGATACATTGATTGCTCTATGCCTGGATAGAAGCATAGAAATGATAATAGGTATATTAGGGGCTATGAAAGCTGGAGGAGCCTATGTTCCTATCGATCCTGAATATCCGGCAGAAAGAATTAAGTACATTTTAGATGATACCCAAACAGACATTATTTTAACTCAATCTCATTTAGCTGAAAGATTGCAAAGCATAACTGATGTGAATGTAATAGAGCTGGATTCAGATTGTTATCAAGACAAGGAAACAACAAGCCTGGCAACTCAAAACAGAGCTACGGATTTGGCTTATATTTTTTATACTTCCGGGACTGCTGGTAATCCTAATGGTGTAATGGTTGAGCATAGAAGCTTATCTAATTTAATATTTAACCAAATATCATCTTTTAATATTCATAGTGAAAAGATTGTCCTATTTGCAAGCTATGTTTTTGATGCGTCAGTCGAACAAATATTTTTGTCACTATTATCAGGTAGTAGCTTGTATATTCCAAGTTTAAATGATATTAAAGATACATACTTATTCGAACAATTTTTATTAGAAAATCAGATTACACACCTTCATGCAACTCCGTCATATTTGATCAGACTTGCATTTAAATATAATGATACAAAATTAAAAAGAGTAGTTTCAGGGGCCGAAGAGTTTAATCGTAATTTAATAAGTAAATACAGCGGTTTGATATTAAATGAATATGGCCCTACTGAAACATCGGTAACATCTTCACAATTATTTATAAAAAATAGTGATATAAAAATATCAATAGGTACTCCAATAGCTAATGTTCTCTATTTTGTTTTAGATCCAGAAAAGAATCCTGTACCTCAAGGAGCAATAGGAGAACTCCACATAGGTGGATCAGGACTTGCCAGAGGTTACTTGAACCAACCTGAACTAACAACGCAAAAATTCATACCAAACTCGTTTGCAACAGACGGCGATATAGAAAAGGGGTACACCAGACTATACAAAACAGGTGACCTGGTAAGATGGCTTCCGGATGGTAACCTTGAATACATAGGTAGAAATGACTTCCAGATAAAAATAAGAGGTTACAGAATAGAATTAGGTGAAATAGAGAATGCTTTAACATCCTTTAGAAATATCAAACAAGCTTGTGTATTAGCTAAAGAGAAGAGCGGTAATAAATATTTAGCAGGGTACTTTGTGTCTGATACAGAAATAGCAGAAGATAGTATCATAAAGCAATTAGCAAATAAACTACCAGACTATATGATTCCAGGAGCTTTAGTAAAAATGGAATCATTTCCATTAACCATAAATGGCAAATTAGACAGGAAAGCTTTGCCTGATCCTGAATTTACAAATGAAGAGTCGTATGTGGTGCCAACAACAGACTTGGAAATAAAACTGTGCAAAATCTGGCAGGAAGTTTTGAATCTTGAAAAAGTAGGAATTACAGATGATTTCTTCAGGATTGGCGGAGACTCAATCTTAAGTATTCAGTTAAGTTCAAGACTAAGGACACATAATTTCAACTGTGGTGTTAAAGATGTTTTTGATAATAGAACTATTCAGAAACTAGCCAGGTTTATAGCGTCTGATATAAATAAAACTGAGATTATAGCAGAACAAGGGGTATTAGAAGGCAGGTTTAATCTGCTCCCAATTCAAAAATGGTTCTTTGATAAAGTCGAAAAGAATCAGTTTAAAAAGTTTAACCATTGGAACCAGAGTTTCATGGTTAATGTCCCGAAACTGGAAACAACAAGACTGCAACATATTGTTCAACGGCTTACAGAACAGCATGATATTTTACGGGTTGTATATAGCGATAACCAGCAGGAGTATTTAGCAAAAATAGATTTTCCACAGTTAGAATACTTAAATATAAAAAACTTATCAGAACAAGATATAAATAATAAATTAACTAACTGGCAATCCAATTTTAACATAAACAAAACTCCATTATGCCATATTGCTTATATTGAAGGATATGAAGACAACAGTGCCAGACTGTTTTTTGCCTTACACCATTTAATAGTTGACGCGGTCTCCTGGCGAATATTAATAGAAGACTTTAAGACGTTATACAATAATGAAACATTAGAAAATAAATCCAGTAGTTACCGGCAATGGGTTAAGGAAGTGTCTCTATACGCAGAAAAGAATCCGCAGGAAAAAGATTACTGGAATAATATTTTAAAGAGTATTTCTCCGTGCAATGTTATAGAACAAGAGAGCACATTCAGTAGTGTTAAAATGAACAAAGAGTCAACAAGCGCTCTATTACAACAAGCCAATGAAGCATATCACACAGAAATTAATGATCTGTTGCTGACCGCATTAGGCCTAACTTTACAAAGCTGGAATAAGGACTCTACTCAATCCATTACTTTAGAAGGTCATGGTAGAGAGAACATAAATGAAACTATTGATCACAGCCGAACAGTAGGCTGGTTTACCACAATGTATCCGGTCCAATTAGAACTGCAAGATAACCTTGAATTATGCATCAAAGAGATCAAAGAGAGTTTAAGGAGAATTCCTGATAAAGGGATAGGGTTTGGAGCAATCTATCCGGATGAATTAATAAACCTGCCGGTGATAAACTTTAATTATCTAGGTCAGTTTGATACTCAAGATGAACAGTGGCAAGTGGTATCTGAGAATGCAGGCATTGCTATGCATAGTGATAATATAGATTCAAATATTATTAATATCAATGGTATGGTTCTGGAAGGAGAGTTAAGTTTTAGTGTGGTTACAAAGTTAGGCAGAGAAGAGACAATCGCGTTTGCTAGTAACTTTCAACGAAACTTAGAAACAATAGTATTACACTGCAATGAAATAATTGAAAATAACCGGACACAATACACCCCAAGTGATTTTAAGAGTGTAAAAATATCTCAGCAACTATTAGATAAAATCCAAAAAGATAAAGATAATCAAATAGAGGATATCTACCTGGCGAATAGTTTACAACAGGGTTTTCTCTATCATGTTTTAAGTCAACCTGAAGATGACGCTTACAGAGTACAAATTCTGTTTGATTACAACCATGAGTTAAACATTGACAATTATATTAAATCGTGGGAACTGGCAATAGAAAAGTACCCCATACTAAGAACAGCTTTTAACTGGGAAGAGGAGATAATCCAGATAGTGTACTCTAATGCCAGGTTGAACTATCAAGTTTTAGATATTAGTGATTTGTCAGAACCTGAAAAAGAAGAGTATATTATAAATCTACAGGAGGAAGATAGAAATATAGCTTTTGATTTAACGAGACCTTGTCTCTTAAGGCTCTATATAATCAAACAAAATTCTAATAACTATACGATTATAAAGTCTGAGCACCACACTATTTCAGATGGTTGGAGTGGGCCGCTATTATTAAACACAATTCATAAGAACTATTATGATTTGCAACAAAACAGACAAATAATAGTTATAACAGACAACTCATACCTGGAAGCTCAAGGCTATTTTGCCAAACATAAGGACAATATAGAAAGATACTGGCAAGCAAGAATATCACTAATAGAACAAACTAACGATTTAAATCCACTGCTATCAAAAAAACAGGATTTAGATGATTTCAGATCATTAGAGAACTCTTATGATACAACAATGGAGATCAGAGGCGACCTATACCAGCAACTAAAAGAGTTAACTAAAACAGAAGGGGTGACCCTTAATAGCATAATACAATTTGCCTGGCATAAATTAATCCAGGTTTACACACAGGATAATCAAACTATTGTTGGCACAACCGTTTCAGGTAGAGATATTCCAGTATCTGGAATAGAAGAGAGTGTGGGTTTATACATTAACACCTTGCCTCTAATAATAGAGTGGGATAATGAAAATACAGTACTGCAGCAAGTAGAGTATATTCATCAACAAATCACTGATATAAACAGCAATAGCTTTGCAGATTTAGCAGGCTTGCAACTGGATGGTAAAAGATTGTTTCATAGTCTGCTTGTATTTGAAAACTACCCAATGCCAGAACCATCAGGAATTATAAGCAAAGATAGTTTAACTCCAAAGTTAAGATATGCAGTGGAAAAACTGGATTACCCGATAGGTATAACAGCTTATGAACAAGAGGATAAACTGGTTATAAGTTTGAAATCTGACCGTGAAATTTTAGATAGAGAAAAAGCCAATTATAATTTAGGCAAAATTAGATTATTACTAGTTGAACTATTAGCAGATTTAGATAAGAAGCACAGCGGTATATCAACCTTAACCCAAGCCGAATACCAGCAAATAGTAATAGATTGGAACAGAACAGATAAAGAGTATCCAAAAGATAAAACTATCTGCCAACTATTTGAAGAACAGGTATTAAAAACCCCGGATAATGTATCAGTAGTCTTCGAAGACCAGCAATTAACTTATGCAGAGTTAAATGCCAAATCAAATCAATTAGCAAGGTA
>JABHIW010000162.1 GCA_018670825.1 Candidatus Scalindua sp.
GACAGCAGCAAACGCTGAAGAGACTGCATCAGCAAGTGAGGAATTAGCCGCACAGGCACAAACAATGAAAGAACAAATCGATATATTAGCGATGCAGGTTGGTGGTAAAGGCAACGGAGAACAACCTGCACAAAAATCTGGCAAAAAGAGAGCCCGAAAGGATGATAATGAAGCTGCCGGTAAGGTGTCAGAACAGCAGATTGAGGAGAAAAAAATATCAAGCAACATGGCTTCAAAAGTACTTCTTTCTCCAATATATATTTTGAAAGCAATTGTCAAGCTGAGAAAGTGCAATGATTCCAACAAAGGAGTCAAATCCGAATCTCTGGGGTCATCTGAGACTGCTCCTGATGTTGATAATAAAGCTGGAGGCAATGGCAATGGCAAGAAAGAAGACGTTTTAATCGGAACAGCCTCGAATGATAATATAATTCCAATGGGTGAGAATAGAATTCCTGAGCATGATGAAAGATTTAAAGATTTCTAGTTGTTGGGGCACACTCGCTAGAACGGGATACTTTTTTGCTTTAGACATTTTAGTTCACTTAAGGTGCTTCAAACATGGTTGCTTGCCCGACTTCTTCATTCAGGCGGTCGGTGAGTCGCACTCTCTTATTTGCTGACACCTTTCACTCTTATATGTCCCCAGAGGGTGAGGGGGGTGTCAGCAAGACATAAAAGATGATCATGGTGCTATAGACTATTTTCAAACATATGACGTGCCTGAAAATCCCTGTCAAGCATATGTTTATAGTGACCAAGGATTTTGGTTTTGTTTGCAAGCGGAGCTTGCTTATTTGCGAATTTAAATCTTAATGATAAACTTAAGCTGTATTTATCTACAACCTCTTTAGGTATCTATTTTTTCAGCATTCTATCATTCCTTCTGTCTCTTTCTTTCGTTTTTTGTATTTCACCTCCTTTGTTTCTCTCTTCTTGTCTCCATATATTTATCTTTGACTCGTGTTCATGGCGATGGTAACATGTCACTTCATTGTTTTTTATAGAAATGTTGACGTAAACAAGAAGGCCGAATAACGAATTTGATGGTTTCTAAAGGTAAACTTACTCCCGAAAAAAGGGTTGGACTGACAGCAAACCTGACGATTTTTCTTGGTATTCTTTACACAAGCCTGAGTATTGCTGCCATTTCAGGGATAGCTTCTCTATCGGCAAGGGGATACGGAACAAAGAGTATTGTCATTGGATGCATTATAATCGGATTAGGTTACGGTATCCGCTACGGAAGCAAAATGTGTTTATATATTGCAACTGCTTTCTTTGGGCTCTTAGCTGTGTATTTTATGTACAACTTCCTGTTAAGCAAATCAATTAACCCGATAGTTCGTTTTGCATTTAGCGTATGGGCGACCAGAACACTTGCCATGACTATACCGGTAATGATCAGGTTAAAGGTGGCAGGTTCTTCACCTGACAGGAGTAATCGTTACAGGGATTTTTTTTTCAAGCGTATACAAAATAAATGAAGTAATTGACATAATTGACATTCAGATATTAACAAGGAGGAAAAATGGGAACTGATAGAAAGAAAGTTGTCTTGGCGTATTCGGGAGGGCTTGATACCTCTGTTGCCATAAAGTGGATACATGAAAAGTACGACATGGACGTAATAGCACTGACCATTGATCTGGGTACAGACAAACCCTTGAAACCGGTAGTGGAAAAAGCAATAAATACCGGAGCAATCAAATCTATGGTTATAGATGCGAAGGAGGTATTCGTTAACTATTTTCTTTTTCCTGCGATCCAAGCCGGGGCTCTTTACGAGGGAACATATCCTCTTGCTACCGCACTGGGAAGACCATTGATAGCAAAACTGCTGGTTGATGTTGCAGCAGCAGAAGGCGCTTGTGCCGTAGCGCACGGCTGTACCGGAAAAGGAAATGATCAGGTTCGATTCGACGTTGCCATACACACGCTCGATCCGTCTTTACAGATAATCGCACCACTACGAGAGTGGAATATGACCAGGGATGAGTCAATGGTCTATGCCCAGGAAAACGATATTCCCATTGATGTGAGTACCAAAAACCCATACAGCACAGACGAAAATATATGGGGAAGAAGTATTGAATGCGGAATACTTGAAGACCCATGGGAAGAACCGCCGGAAGATATATATAAAATGACAAAAAATGTGAA
>JABHIW010000171.1 GCA_018670825.1 Candidatus Scalindua sp.
AAGCTGCAGAGGAGGCGGGTCTGGAAGATTTTATTAATAAAATCGCAGACGAAACAATAGCCCAAACAGAAGAGGAAGTTTTGGAACATCTTCAAAAGGTAGACCACCCTGTTCTTAAAATGGACCCTATGTTTTAAATAGCATAGGTTATTCTAACAAATATGAACTTTAGAAAACATTATTTGTATTATAAAAAGCTTCTTTTAACCTGGAAAGATAATGAAAGGTCAACTTGAAGTATAAGTAAGTGAGACAATGACAAACTTGAAAAGGAGTTAAAGGGCAGATGTCCGTTGTAGACTACTACCTTTTATTGCAAAAAATATAGTAGAATCTACCACGCATACATTAGGTTTTATAGTTTGTGTCAAAATAAATAAGCTATTGAGACCTCGCAAGACGGAAGCCTATATCACTGAACTTTCTGCTGGTCGGATCAAAACTATTACGATCAGTCGTACGTAATCCATTATCTTTACTACGCCAACCACCGCCGCGTAAGACATGGTTTGTGTCTTCTGAATGCCCATGAGGGTCCTTACTGGGATGGATTTTATAATAATGCTTGTCGTACCAGTCTGAGCACCACTCCCAGACATTCCCCATCATATCGTAAAGGCCAATTGCATTTGGCAATTTCCCTGCCACCGCATGAGTACTACCCTCGGCATTAAGTCCATACCAAGCATATTCTCCAATTTTCTCTACGTTATTGGCCCCCACCCATTGCTCCTTCAAGCCACCACTCCTTGCCGCATATTCCCATTCAGCCTCAGTTGGAAGACGGTAATTCATGCCTGTTCTCTCATTCAACTTTTTTATAAAATCAGTAATATCATTCCAGCTCACTCTTTCAACCGGGCAGTCTTCACATTGGAATTTCGATGGATTATGCCCTGTTATATCAACCCATTGCTTCTGTGTTACTTCTGTCCTTCCCAGATAAAAATTATCCACACATACTGTGTGAACCGGTTTCTCATCACTGTCTCCTGTATTAAAGATATCACCCATATCAAAGCATCCTCCTTTAACAAACACCATTCCATCTTCTGCTTGCCTGGCAGTTTTTGTCAACTGATGTTGTGACTTAGTCGTCCGCAGCTTTTCTTCATCGAATTTGTTCTTGGCTTCAACGATCAAGGTAATTGCGTCTTCAAAATATTCTCCTTCCCTGCCTACTAATGTGAGGTAATTAGATATACTTGATAATGCGTCATCATAGTTTCCTGCCTTCAAAAGCACTTTCCCATAAAGGAGATGAAACTCTACAGGAAGGTTAATCCTAAGATTCATCGCCTTCTCAAAGCTTATTGCTGCATCTTTCCATCTTTCAGCCTCCATATCATTTTTTGCAGAGTTAATTAGTATGTCTGCTTGTATATCTGGAGGCGGTTCCTTATCCTGCGCAAACACGACTGGCATACTGGCACCGTGTGTTGTTATCATCACTACCAATAAGAAAACACAAATGATTACGGATCGAACGACATATTTTGTTACTGTTGTTTGCATTAACCGGAACTCCTATTTTTTAGATTTTCAATATATATAAAAGACATTTTTGTCCGTTGTAAAGAGAGAATGTTCTGCTAACTTATATACATGGTAACATTTTGAAATCGTCTTAAAATAAGTTTAAATATTACTAAAATTGCTGCTCCTGTCCCTGCAAATTTCAACATGCAACAATACTAATTTTTATAACACCTTTTGTCAATTAAATAGGTGCTGAATTAAGGTTCAAATTATAGTATTTTATTTATAGTCTAGCTACTATTGCTACCGTTATAAAGTACATATTTTAAGGTTTTAAGGCAAACAGAGTATATAAATAAAATTATAAAGGTGTTCTTACGCCGGCAGAGGAGCAACTGGCTAAAACCCAGGAAGGTGTAAAGATTCTCTTAAGAAATACTATTTCAGACATCACTGGTTGCAAAACTAAAAGCCTACACTCTGACATAAGTACAAAAACTGGAGACAAAGTAATTGTTTTCATATTAAACCAAAACCTGGAATCAAAGTTTAAGAATCAGGCATAGATGCTCGTGTATTTGAAATCATCTGGAAGCAAGCAGACATAAACACAGAAAACTACTTCAAAAAACAGTTGATTTATGTGTTTCTTTAAATTATACTTCCACAAAAATCTGGAAGACTATGTAAGGATTCTTTTCCTCATAAGGAATTGTTACAGTGTAAGCCAACATCATTTTCTATCATCTTTTATAATAAGAGTGTTTGAGGAAGTGATGCTGGCTTTTTTTGTAAATACGCTTAGGTGCCGGTACAATTGACAATAATCCTTTTTTTGGAGTAACTTTTTTTGTCGAACGGTTATACGCTTTTCCAGCCGATTATGAAATATTACTTTTTTAAAATTGATGTAGGATTTCAGAGTATTTTGTCTTTTCACAATACTACTATCTTCTCTCAATGTTTGTTATAGTAATCACGTATCGTCTTAAAGTTAATGTGTCTTTATAACCTGCTAACAGGAAAAAGTTCGAACGATGAAGCATGAACAACCAATAAGTTATATCACTAAAATCCATGAACAGATGCTGAAGCAGATAGATCCTGTCTATTTAATTTCTCCTGAAAAGCTGGAACTTGTACCATTAACAAAGAACGTGATCAATGAGGAAGGAACATCGTCACATTCCGTGTCAAAAACATTAGCAACCTCTACTCCTAATAAGATTTTAATAAAACAATCCTGGGGTGGATTCAAGGAGGTTCGACACGATTTACTAATCCAGGCATATTCGATTCTGGTCGAAGCAAAAAACAAAATTCCCTTAGGGATTATAAGTAACTCAATACCTCATATAATTATTCTATCTGAAAACCAGAAAATTAAACATAAAATAGAGATAATTATCTGGCAGCAATTATTTGAAAAAGGTGATGTTTTTCTGGGACGAAGAGCATGTCTTCAACATAAGAACATAAAACCCATAAATGTCAGTGATTATGATGCCAAACTTCTTGGCGAGGAAAAACAAAACATTGACCTGGGATCATATTTTTCCGGTTATATTGCTTCTTATGCAATTGCAAACAACAAAGATATTTTAGAAGTTTATTGTTCAGCTTTAAGTACTCTCTTATCCAAAAGAATTATTGATTTTCCGGTTCTTTAAATATGTTGTAGTCATTTACGAATGGCTAAATAATTCGACTAAGCCAGACTATTATTTACTACTGGAAATTTGTAAGATTATAATAAAAAAAACTTGAATAATTAATATTAGCAGATTATGAATGGATAGTGCTTGGGTTTAAGACATTTTACTTGAGTGTATTCATTTAGGTTCGAATAAAAATATTTATAGAACAAGTTAATGCGGTAAAACATTATGAAGAAAAATACCTCTTTTTTTTCTACCCTTAAACAAGATATTCCGGCAAGTATCGTAGTACTCTTTGTCGCCTTACCGCTTTGCCTTGGAATTGCGCTGGCAAGCGGGGCACCCCTGTTTTCCGGCCTTATTGCAGGAATCATTGGAGGGATACTTGTAGGAGCGATTAGTGATTCCTCGCATGGTGTCAGTGGACCGGCTGCAGGCCTGGCGGTAATTATATTGACTACGCTGGTTACGATGCCATTTGAAACGTTTTTACTGGCCGTAGTCATTGCCGGCATATTTCAAATTATACTTGGTTTACTAAGAGCCGGAATTATAGGTTATTATTTCCCTTTGTCGGCTGTAAACGGAATGCTTGCAGGTATTGGAATCATTATCTTCATAAAACAGTTGCCTTTTGCGCTTGGATATGATGGAGAGTGGAAGGGACCAGATTTTTATGAATACATGAGTGACGGTAGTACGTTTACAGCAATATCGCTTTTTTTTGAACATATAACAACCGGAGCTCTAATAATTGCCGCCGTTTCCATGGGAATCTTATTGTTGTGGGAATTATATCTGACAAAAAAGTACAATATATTCAGATTAATACAGGGTCCTATCGTTGTGGTAGTAGCCGGTATTATTTGCCAACTTATAACAAAAAGTTTTTTTCCTCAATATAATTTGGGGCAAGAGTTTCTGGTACACGTCCCTGTTGCGAGTGGAGTCACCTCTTTTTTTGGTCAATTTACATTTCCTGATTTCAGTCAGATAGGAAATAAAGAGGTGTATGTATTAGCCGCAACAATAGCGCTTGTCGCCAGTTTGGAAACACTTTTATGTGTGGAGGCTACGGATAAGCTGGATCCTCACAGAAGAATTACGTCAACCAACCGGGAGTTATTTGCACAAGGTACCGGAAATATACTGTCCGGGATGATTGGTGGGTTGGCAATTACCCAGGTAATCGTTCGAAGTTCAGCAAACGTTCAGGCTGGTGCAGCATCAAAAGTATCTGCCATCCTTCATGGAGTCTTTCTCCTGATTTGCATTGCCTTTGTCCCAAAGATTCTTAACCTTATACCGTTACCGGCTCTTGCATGCATTTTATTAATGGTAGGCTATAAACTGGCAAAACCTTCATTATTTACCAAGCAATACAGACTGGGTTGGGACCAGTTTGTGCCGTTTATTGTTACTATTCTTGGAATCGTCTTTGAAGATTTGTTGATAGGACTCGCGTTAGGATGTTGTGTTGGCGCTGCCACAATTCTACTTCGTAACTACAAGAATTCCCATTTTTTACATATGGAAACATCTGCCGGAGAGAAACAGGTGAAGATAAGCCTATCTGAAGATGTTACCTTTCTGAATAAAGGTGCGATCATAAGAGAATTGGCCAAAATCCCCTCAGGCACATACCTGACTATTGATATGAGTAAATGTTATAGCATTGATTATGATGTGAGGGAAGCAATAGAGGATTTTATTACTAATGCTGACGACAGAAATATTAACGTAAAGATGACACAACCAATAGGCAAATCTGCAAGTAGAGAAGCAATTTACTCTAAGAGACTTGACAAATGGATCTATGCTTTACCGGTGCAAAATAAGCCATCAAAGGGTTGAATCATAAACCTGATTGACAAGCAACATAAAGCCCTCCCCTACTCAGATTTTGTAATTACTATACACACTTCCAGGACACACTTTTTTCTAACATTGCCAATCATCCAGTACGTAGACTAAAAGCTGGATTAATGTATTATGAAAAAAGATGGCTAAAACTCAACAGAAAGAAGAATGTACGATTTAGTTAGATAATATTGGTACAATGAGGCCATCAACTAAGTAAATACACTTAAAACGGTCAGATCGCTGTAATATCATTTGATTTATATAGTTCATTAAATTTTACCACTCCAATATTCTAGAGAAGTTCAGGCAAGAATTCTTTGTGTTGAAAGGAACTGTTGCAAAATGGGTCGACAACATTTATCATGTCCTCTTATCAGGCCATAGAAAAGTGTGTCAGCTTTTTTATACCAGAACCGTAGGGCAAAGCTAAGGGGTGATCTGTTTGGTGGAATAACAGCCGGAATTGTAGCTTTCCTTTGGCTCTTGCTTTTAGTGTTCAATCGGGAATGGGTGCCATTGCTGGGTTGTATGGCACAATGATGCTTGGATGTATTGCTGCTATTTTTGGTGGAACACCAACATAGATAAGCGGCCCTACCTGACCAATAACTGTAGTTTCGGCAACGGTTATTGCTACCGCAATTGAAATATCAGGGAGCTTACAGGAGGTATGGGAATCATTATTGCGACCTTTTTACTCGCAGGTGGCTTTCAAATCCTGTTCGGCCTGCTGAAAATCTGAAGATACATTAAGTACATACCTTACCTGGTGCTTTCAGGGTTTATGACAGGCATTGGCATTATCATTATTCTATTTCAGATATATCCCTTTATGGGATATAAATCTGCCAAAAGCACCATAAAAATATTAGCACAAATCTATGAGCCTCTTTCATCTTTGAACTGGATGGCTATCGGATTAGGAGCGATGACTATCGCCATCATATATCTATTCCCGAAAGTTACGAAAGTTGTCCCAAGCGCTTTGGTAGCATTGCTTGCTGCCACCATGACAGCGTACTATTTGAAGTTGGATATTCCGCTAATAGGTGAGATTCCTTCAGGTTTACCTTCATTGCAAATAGAAGGATTGTTTTCAATTGTCCCTTCTATGACATGGATGATTATTGAGTTTGCAGCTACAATTGCCGCACTTGGTGCAATTGACTCACTGCTTACTTCAGTAATTGCCGATAACATTACCAAAACAAAACACAACAGCCACCGCGAGTTGATAGGGCAGGGAATTGGCAATATTGCTTCCGGACTTATCGGAGGGTTGCCTGGTGCAGGAGCTACTATGAGAACAATAGTTAATGTAAATGCAGGTGGTAAAACCAGATTGTCAGGACTTACGCACAGCCTGCTTCTTTTTACCATATTACTTGGCCTCGGCAAGTACGCTGCTTGTATTCCAATGTGTGTTCTTGCCGGTATTCTTATTACCTTTGGTATTGGAATCGTTGATTATCATAAAGGGTTACGATATCTGTTTCATGTACCGAGAGCTGACGCCGTAATTCTTATAATTGTGATGGCTATTACGGTATTTGAAAATCTGATACATGCTGTTGGTGTTGGAGTAGTATTGGCATGTGTGCTTTTCATGAAGAAGGAGAGTAATTTAGCAAAACGGGAAACGACGGTAACACCTCTTGGTAATTTAAAAGAGGAGGAACTATGGGAGGAGGAAAAGGCGTGTACAATGAATACAAGGACAAGATATATATAAAGCATATGTCCGGACCAATGTTCTTCGGGTTTACCTCACGATTTCAGGAATTGATAAAAGAATTGGATCCTAGTATAAAAGTCTTAATAATCAGGATGAAAAAAGTACCGTATATTGACCAATCTGGAGTTTACGTTATGGAAGAAGCAGTTCTGGAATTGAGAATTAAAGGTGTAGTGGTATTCATGACAGGAGTAATACCTCAACCACTTGACATGATGAAAAAAATAAATATCATTCCGGGTTTGATATCCGAAGAGTTTCTGTTTAAGAAATTTGCTAATTGTGAACTATGGCTGAAATACAATTTAAAAAGTATTAATGAACGTTTGAAAAAACTATAGAAAGTTTGGATGCAGGTAGGAGGAAAAATACTCTCTGAAAAACTTCATAGAGGGATCCATGCCAAACCGGTAAAAGAGACAAATGGTGACAATGAGACTCCCTAAACATAGAGAATAATTTCATACAAAAGTAAAAATCTCCTTAATATTCCTTGCTTCCAACCGATAAACTGCTTAGAATGCGCCTTTTGCTAAAAAGTATAATATCGAGTGTATTTGACATACCTATTTTAATAATTTTAATTATAAAATGTTTATTTTAATGGTAGCGGTTTTTGTGCTTGGCTATCTGGCCATCGCGCTGGAACATCCGATAAAGATTGACAAAGCGGCAACCGCCCTTATAACAGGTGCAGTGTGCTGGGGCATATACGCACTGGCACCCTCTGATATACTGCATTACAACAATCATGATTCAATAAATACCATTGCTCAATCAGAGGAGATACCTCCCGGGTTTAAAGAGTATCTGCGCAACAAGACTATTAACAAAAGCATCGAAGGCCATTACGAATCTGCTGAGGATATCCTCAGACACCATGAATTAAATGTTCCAATCCATCAAATCCCTGTTCAAGAGACACCGGAGATTGCGCATCATTATATTGAACATTCTATAGCCCATACGTTAAGCGAGATAGCGGCGATTCTTTTTTTCCTTTTGTGTGCCATGACCATTGTGGAAGTGGTAGACGCGCACGAAGGCTTCAAGGTAATTACCGACATGATAAGGACTCTCAGCAGGGTAAAGCTATTGTGGATAGTCGGGATACTCACATTCTTTTTTTCCGCCGCGCTGGATAACCTTACTACTTCAATTGTAATGACGGCCCTGCTCAGGAAACTTATGAAGAAAAAGGAAGATATCTGGTTGTTCGCGGGTGTTGTCATAATTACTGCTAATGCCGGAGGAGCCTGGTCGCCTATTGGTGATGTGACTACAATAATGCTCTGGATTGAGGGACAGATTACGGCTCTTAACATAATATATAAATTAATAATTCCAAGTTTAGTATGCATGGTCGTACCATTAGGCATTCTCTCTTTTATGCTGAAAGGTAGTGTAGAAAGGCCTGCAGAAATACCTATGAAGAGACGTAAAGATGACCACACTGCTGACCCGACAACAGAGACTGAACGAAAGGTTATTTTCTTTCTTGGTGTTGGAGGGTTACTCTTTGTCCCTGTGTTTAAGGTAATTACACATCTTCCTCCGGTGATTGGAATGACATTCAGTCTGGGAGTGCTTTGGGTAGTTACAGAGTTGATGCATCACAGTAAAAACGCAGCAGTTAAATCATCAAGAACGGTCGTTGGTGTGCTCACTAAGGTAGACACACCAACAATTCTGTTCTTTCTTGGTATCCTTGTCGCTGTAGCCGCGTTACAATCGGCAGGACATTTGGGATACGTTGCCACGTATCTTGACAACAGCATTGGTAATGTCTACATCATTAATCTGATAATTGGACTGCTATCCGCAGTCGTAGATAATGTGCCGCTTGTAGCAGGAGCAATGGGAATGTACGATATCGCACCTGCCGGTAATTTTGCCGTGGACGGAACATTCTGGGAGTTTCTGGCTTATTGCGCTGGAACGGGAGGCAGTGTCTTAATAATCGGTTCTGCGGCAGGCGTAGCTGTTATGGGTATTCTAAACATAGATTTTATCTGGTATCTAAGGAAGATGAGTTTACTGGCATTGGCTGGTTATCTGGCTGGAGCAGTAACTTACTATCTTCTGAACGCATTATAGGAATAGGTTTATAACTCCGTCATCCACCTTTGGAAACGATTATACCAGGCAATTAGTTGTTTTGGCACCTTTCAGTCTTCCATCATTGCGGACTTGGTGATCTGCTTGCAACGTACAAACAGACAAAACCAGCAACACCTGCAAATAGAGAAGCAAACATAAGTCCCGTTTTAGATATAAGTAATAGATTTTCCTGATGCTCAAAGGCAAGTTCAGCGATGAACATAGACATAGTGAAGCCAATTCCCGCCAGCAATGATACCCCGGCAATTTGAGTGAAACGCACATCCTTTGGCAAGCGTACAAGTCCAAACCTCAAGAGCAACCAGCTTACACCGGTAATACCAACAAATTTCCCAACGATAAGACCCAACGATATTCCTAATGCCACTGGATGGGCAAGCGTATCGCTCAAAGAGGCTAGTTCCAGCGGAGTACCGGCATTAGCCAATACAAAAACGGGAATAATGATATAAGCTACGGGTATGTGCCATGAATGTTCTAGACGCTGAGACAGGGTTTGAACGCTTTGCGCACCGCTTTCCAAGGAACATACAATGGCACGTAATTCATCATTGTTCATAATATTTTTATCATGTTCATGGCTAAACTCAAACCGCTTCATTAAATATTTAACACGCCGATTAAAACGCATCGGATTGTATTTAGGTGTTGCAGGAATAGAAAAAGCGGCCAGGACACCAGCTAAGGTAGCATGTACACCTGATAGCGTAAGCATGTACCATAAGAAAATGGAAACAATGAGATAGGGAGTCAGGTTTCGAATACCGCCACGATTAAACACTATGAGCAAACCAAATAAGCCTCCTGCAACCGCCAGCGCATCTAATGCAATATTCTCTGTATAGAAAACCGCAATAACCGTTACTGCTCCTAAATCATCGACAATAGCCAAGGCAACTAAAAAAGTAATCAGGGCTTTAGGCACACGATGCGAGATCAGGGCCAACGCACCAAGTGCGAAAGCAATGTCGGTAGCCATTGGCATGCCCCATCCTCTGGCCGCTGCTCCTTCCGGATTAATAAAAAAGTAAATCAGCGCCGGAACGGTCATACCGCCAATTGCTGCCGCAATCGGAAGCATAGCTTTACGCATGTCCGCCAATTCACCAACTAAGATTTCACGCTTAAGCTCCAAGCCGACAACAAAGAAAAACAGCGCCATCAAGCCATCATTGACCCAATGATGTAGGGTTTTTTCAAGCCCCCAAGATCCGACATCTATTGAAATAGACGTGTCTATCAGCTGACTATAAAATTCAGAAAAACCGGAGTTTGCCAATATCATAGCCAGAATAGCCATTAACATTAACAACATGCCGCTGGTTGCCTGACGATGAATGAATTCTTCGAAAGGAGTCAGTATCCGATTAAAGGTTTTTTCCCATGGGGCATAGAAAATACCATCATGAATAGAGTCATCATCCTGTTTGTTTTTGTTATCCATAAATTTATGCTCTAGATTAGATATAATTTATTACCAGACTATTTATTCTGTGACTTATCCATTTTCGACACTTATAACATGGAACTTTTAGGTCCTATATGCGAGATACCTTTTCTTCAATTAATTTGTAGCAGAGCTTATACGTTTCACTGGACTTATCGAGAGTTGCATCAGCCGCACAAAAATTTCTCGCGTTTTCCTGAAGTTTTTTTTTCTCGTCTATACCATTTATATTGGTAACCACAACCCTTCCCCGTGTATTCGAATAAGCGCCCACAAAATCATATATACCACCAATAATTGTCAATTTCTTCTCTTTTACTCTGTCACCGTAATATTCTAATGCCTTTTCTACCTGGTAATCCACATTCGTCTGGCTCAGGTATGCAAGCTCCTTTTTTTCGTCACCAATCTTAACCATCCGGGCAATTCCTCGCTCAATGGGAATCGTCAAAGGAAGCATTTCACGTTGGACCTCACGGCTGGCAGCGGAAAAATCTACCTTTCTCAGGTTACTAATGGTCTTCGACTCTCCTTTAGAGGATACAAGTTGAATTCCACCGGTTTTTTTCTGTTCGCTTTTAACAGGCCCCACCGAAGAAGACTCTTTTGTTTCCGCATGTTTCCTTATATTTGCCAGGCTTGCACCGGCAGCAAAACTTACCGCACCACAATTAGTGTGACCAAGTATAAAGAATATCTGAGTATTAAGCGCCGTTAATGCATATGCAAGACTACCCTTATTTCTAGCAACTTGATTCCCCGCATTGCGGACAGTAAAAACCTTATTAATGAGATCCATACCCAGAATATTCCCCTGTATACGAGAATCTGCACAGGTAAGCATTGTTATCGGAGGATGTTGATGTTCTTCGTAAGCGGAAAACTGTGAATCCTCACTCTTCGCTACAAATTTTTCGTTGTGGACTAAAAGATCATAAAAAAAATGTCCAGGTTCCATCTTCATCTTTACCACCCTTCCTTATTAACTATTCTGTACGGCCCGGGTATTTAACTCCGTATGGGTTAAAAAAACCGATCTATTGACTCTTGCATTTAGATAACAAATCTTCCAGATTCCTTATCTTTTTTTGTAAACGAGACGTTTCCTTTTCAAATTTTGACTTTGCATCCTTCAACTCCACATTTGCCTTGCTCGTTTGTGTATGCTGATCTTTTCGTTTAGAAAACCCATCTGCAAAACTTCGTATTTTATTATGCAAATAAGTCTTTTCCTTTTCATGTTTTGAATTTGTATTCTTCAGCTCTTTGTATACCTTACTGATTTTTTTTTCCTGCTCCCTGATAGTTGTTGCCAACTTCTCAGCATCTTCCTTCTGTCTTGCAAAATCATCGACGAGCCTGTCCATCTCCTCCACTGAACCAAAAGATTTCATGACTCTATTCCGAATCTGTTCTTGAACCGTTCTCTCCCTGATGTAACCAGTTTCTTTTATGTGATGATACTGCTTAATTTTTTTATACGCATAACCAACATTTAATAATAACAGTATTATAATAATGGTCTTCGTGTTTATAGATAACCTGTATTTATTGCTTTCCATAATGTAACATATAGGATTTAATGTTTATAACTCTTCTACAGAGTTTACACTGAGCATGCGGATGTGCTCAGTGTGACGTCATCCTCGGCTGAGCAGACGTGTGAACTGATTCGAAGAATAAACTTTTGTTGCAAGAGCGACCTGATTAGTAATATCTCGTTTCTGAAATCATGGAAACGTTATTGGTCCGTCATGTCCCTGAATATACCTTCAATCATAATCGGCTTTCCGCTATCATCACGTACGAGACTGCAACTAACTTCAAAGATAAAACGTTCTCCGTTTTTCTTTTTACAAAAAGCCGTATAATCCTTACACACTCCTTCTTTCTGCAATGTCTCAATTAGTTCGTTCCTGTCTTGAGAGTTTACATAAATATCAACTACACGTGTGCCTATTACCTCTGTCGGAGAACTATAGCCAAGTATTTCCGCCCCTGCCAGATTTATGTAAGTAAACGCACCCTCTAGACCCGGAACACATTGGTAAACTCCATCACTTATAGAGTTCAACAATGCTCTATGTTGCTTCTCCGATGCGTGGAGTTCTTCTTCAAGTTTCTTACGTTCCGTAATATCCCTGAAAACTCCAAAAATGAGAATAGGTTTACCGTTTTCGTCTCTCACCATATTAGAAGTACGTTCCATGTAAAATTTATCACCATTACTCTTTTTACAATGGGAAACAAAACCCATCCATACGCCATCTTTCTCAAGCCTTTCAACTAGTCTTTGACGATCTTTCAGGTCAAGGTATATAGTCTCTACTTTTACCCCAAGCACTTCCTCCGGTGTATTGTATCCGAGAATTTCAGCCCCAGCTTGATTAATCCAGGTAAAAACACCATCAACACCAGGTTCGCATTCATATATACCCTCCATTAATGAATGAATTCTTCGTTTATATCGCATCTGAGAAGCAGTAAGTTCCTTCTTCTGTGTCTCCAGAGAGCTAACCATTGTATTAAAGGCATCCGCCAACCCACCAATCTCATCTTTCTGTTGAATGTCAATCCTTTGAGAAAGGTCCTCACCAGATGCCAACTTTTCGGCAATTGCTCGTAAGCGCAGAATTGGGTTTGCTACCTGCCTGCCCATGAGATATGCTGCGAGAATAACGGGAAATGCAATAACAAAAAGAATAGCATTTACAATAAAATGGAGATTGTGTGCCAGGCCATATCCTTCGTCCATGTCTATTTCCGTAATAATGCCCCACTTAAATTCAGGTAACCAGTGCCATACTCCTAATACGGTTATTCCGGTATAGTCGCTATAACCTTTTCCATCAAAACCATTATTACCGGAAATGCATTGAGCAACTCCGGAAGTTAATTCACCGGTTTCCGGATCTGTTACTTTCAATTCCAGTGTGCATCTTTTTTCCACTATTCCTTTTGCTTTTAATTTGTCAGCAAATCTGGACTCGGAAATCATATAACCTTCTTCATTCACAAGGTATGATTCTCCCGTCTTGCCAAACTTCAAGCTATTCATCATGTTGCTCAGAGTACCCGCGTGGACCCTTAAAACAACAACTCCAATTATATCATCCATCTTGTTCTTTAAAGGAGTTGAAACAAACATTGTTGGCACCCCAATTTCCTTCTCATCAAACTCATTTACCAGTGGAACTTCAGATGGCATGATACTCGATGCACTTGGATTCCCCAGTAAAGCATTCTTGATATAATCTTTGTTTGATAAATCTCTTCCTACACTCTCTTTAATTGTTGCTATGGTGACCAACCCCTTATTATCGCATACAAAAGCACCCATGTAACCATACTCAACCACAACCAACTCTAAATATCTAAGTTCTTCGGAATACTCTGCATCCTTACTCGTAAGATTTATGCTATTAACCATATATGGGTTATCTGCAATAACCAGGACATCTGTCATCCTTTCACGCATCCAGTTAGATACCAGCACTGCCTGCTTATGCCCGGCACTACTCAAATGGCGAATTTGCAACTTCTCTACGTCAGCCTCCACCTTAGGAAAAGCAAGGATTTTTAAGACTACAAATGGCAGTAACGTAAATGCAATTAACAGTACAATGATTTTATTTTGGATCGAAATAAACATTTTTTTCTCCGTAATTTAGGAAAATTGTAATTACAGACATTTCCCCTGCTCCAAATTTGATGACCTTTCAACATATGCAAGCAGACAACTTTTTACAAATATAACATTATATTGTACACAAATCAATAGAACGAAAAAGACAACAACAGCTCTAAAAATATCTTATGAGTGCTCTCCCCGTTAGCGCTGGAGATTGTTACCGGTAACAGATAATAATTATACTACAAAAGAGAACACTTTTAAGCCTTTTCTTTAACCATTTTTTCAATCTTTATACGAGTAGAAGTATAGTATATTAATGCTACTGAAATATCAAAGAGGATTGACCGTACCTTATACTTATTGATGTAGAAATTAAACAAGATGTGTAATTAAATCAAATATTAAATCAACACTATGGATTATTACGCAGGAGGGGAAAACCTTTTATAAAAGTGATCAATATATTGCTTGATTCCAGACACGTATAAACATAATATGCTTATATGATAATATTAGCAAAAGGAGATAAAACGTGACAGTTAAGCCAGACGACGTCAAATTCAAAATAGATAAGTTTAAACCATTAGAGTTCGGGACCAGTGGGTTAAGAGATACTGTCACAGCAATGACCGATATGGAGTGTTATATAAACACAAAAGGTTTTATCATGTTCCTGGAAGAAAGAGGAGGTATCGGTAGTCTGAATAAGGATATTGCTTTAGGAGGTGATCTACGTTCAAGCACTCCAAGAATAATGTCATCAGTATCACTTGCAATAGAAAACTCAGGTTATAGAACGCTTTTCTGTGGGAGAGTGCCTACCCCCACACTTGCCTATTATGCCATAGGCAGATGCATACCTGGTATTATGGTTACCGGCAGCCATATCCCTGACGACAGGAATGGTATAAAGTTCACTAAAGAGTCTGGAGAGGTATTAAAAACTGATGAGGAAGATATTCTCAGGAATGTGGGATACGCAAGGACAGCAGAATATGAAAAACCACTTCAGGAATCCCTATTTGACAAGAACGGCATATTTAAAGAAGATCACAATTTACCCGAAGCAGAATGTGAAACTGAGGCGATAAACATATATGTGCATCGGTATAGTAATGTTTTTAAGGATAAGCCCCTTTCACACAAAAAGATAGTTTTGTATCAGCACTCTGCTGTGGGAAGGGATATTGTACAAGAAATATTTGAAGGCCTTGGAGCAGATGTTGTCCCCATTGAAAGAAGCGATAAATTCATAGCTGTTGACACTGAAAAAGTATCAATTGACACTACCTCGCTTTTACAGAAAGCTTCCAGGGAGCACAAACCATTTGCTATTATAACTACTGACGGGGATTCGGACAGACCTCTTCTTGCGGATGAAAATGGCAGTTTCCTGCCAGGGGACAAACTTGGCGCGCTTGCCTCCATTTTTTTAAATCCAGACTTTATTTCTATTCCTATTAGTGCTAACGATGCCGTTGTAAGTTCTCTCGATAAAAGAGGCATCAAAGTCATACAAACCAGGATAGGTTCACCATATATAATTGATGCGATGGACCGTGAACTTAAGAGGAACCCGAACTCAAAAGTAGCCAGTTGGGAATGCAACGGAGGATTTCTCCTTGGTAGCGATTGGTCCATAAATAATAGAACACTGAAATCTCTTCCAACCAGAGATGCAGTGTTGCCGCTTATCTGTGTGTTACTGCTGGCAGCTAATAATAATCAGACCGTTTCAGGGCTTGTTACCTCATCACTTCCAAACAGGTACACCCATGCTGATGTCATAGACGAAAAATCACGTGGTTGTGAAGTCTATACAGCAGAAATGGGTAAATCCATTATTAAGATGTTGTCACCGGAAAACTCTGATATCTCTCAGGTTGATTTTACAGAAGAAGGTATAAAGGCAAATGGTGTTGATTGCAGTACCGGAACAGTCCATAATCTGACTTGGATTAAGGAAAAGTTTTGCAATTATTTTACAAATGAAAGAGGGTTTACCGATATAGTCTCAATAAACTTTATAGATGGTATTCGTATAGCGTTTTCTAATAACGATGTTGCTCATCTTAGACCATCAGGAAATGCACCGGAATTCAGGATATATGCAACCGCTGATACTCAGGAAGCAGCAAACCGGATAGTAGGAAAAGCAGCCGACATCATACCGAATATTATCAGGGACTTTATTATGAAAGAGAGTGGAGAGTGAAACCTGATACCACCGACGCGTGTTTTTCCAGGATTGTAAATGCTGTACTCAATGGCAACCCTGTCCATGTGAGACCCTATAAAGAACCCAAGGTATGGGGTGTAAACGGTATTGGAGAATATTGGTACGGTGCAGAGAAAGGAGAAAAGAGTTCAACTGCTGTTGTTGGTAGTGACACTTCTCCCCTATACAAGATTATTGAAAATAATCATGAGGAATTCCTTGGTAAAAAGGTAGTTGCCAGATTTGGCATGCAACTTCCACTTGTGAAAATATTGACTCCGAAAAGCAGATTATCTGTGCAGTTTCATGACAATAAGGACGAACTCTGGATAATCACAGGAACAGATAAAGAGATTGTCGATGGAGATCCATGGATAATTATCGGATTTTCTCAGGAGACTGTTGATTTATATGGTAAAGCTGTGACAGAATATTACAAAAAAGCCCTTATAATATACGGAGAAGCGCTGAACAATCTTATTGAAAAAATGATAGATAGCGGATATGAGAAATTGCTTGATAATAAAAATGATGTCGAACTTGCGTCTCAGGAAGTTATTCATAACAAATCAGGATCATCAGAAATAGCAAGAGCGCTGAAAGAGTTAAATACTGCAGAGGAAGGACTGGATATTTTCTACAACAGACAATATGTTGATACAGGGGATGTTGTTCCTATCCCATCCGGAACATTACACGCACTTGGTCCCGGAATAGAAGTTGTAGAACCTCAGATTCCCGGCCTGTCACAACCACTCGAAGATGGGACCACCTATCCTGTAAGATACGCGTTTCCGGCATACCCACAGGAAGGAGCCATAAGAATATTGGAAATAGACAGGGTAAGTGAGATACTTCCTGAGGTGGTGGAAAAGAGTTACCCTGAAGTTATAGACGAGACTGATTACATACTGATTGAGCGTTTGCCGGGAAAGTTTGAGAACAAGGGACTTGAAGTCCATCGGATAACGTTTAAAAATGACACAGAGTACCAACTATCACCTACAAGCGCTCATAATTTGATCGTATTAGAGGGTAATGCGACTCTGTACATAAAAGATAAAGAATATAACATCCCAAATGCCATACCCGGTGGAGAAATGCTTATTGTTCCGGCATCGTCCGGAAGTTATAAGATACAAGCCTGCAAAAGTACACAAATTATCGATACGTTCACGCCGGTATAGTAAGGTGTGTTGAGATGTAGGTGACACTATTTGTTATGATGCCTGTATAGACGTATGCCCCATGATTATCATTGCGCTTGTATCTCTTTTAAATAGTCCTGGATGGGTAAGAGTGAAACAATAAAGGAAACAAAACAGGTTAGGGGTTGTTCAAGTAAAAGTAAGAGAGAAATGATAGATGAAATATGGTATATGGAGGATAGGGGATTCGAACCCCTGACCTTTTGAATGCCATTCTGCTTTAAAATGATTTGTTCACACCCAGGCCTCATTTGATTCCGAAATGGGGGACTTTTTGGAAACGGCTTGCTGAGTGCTTAATGAAGACTGCCCAGTGTTCTAATTCTATTGGTGAGAGTTTTATTATTCTGGCAATGAATGTTTTAATACAAAATGACTAAACCACTATGCACTGAAAGTGCATAGGTTTAACGGGGACTGAAAGTCCCTTTGTTTAATGGAAACACATTAACCTTTTTGTTTGTCATTCCCGACTTAGATCGGGAATCCATATGCTCAACACTCTCTAGATTCCCATTTTCATGGGAATGACAGATGTGGAAGATATCGCTTCTACAATTAAAAAAAACTATCGCTGAAAGCCTTGCACTGAAAGTGCATAGTTTTAAACTAGCGTGTTGATACAATAAAACAAGATCAAGAGGTCCTTGGAATGTACCGTTCAATGATAATAGGTGAAGATGAATAAATTAAATGTATTCCTTTTAAGCATATTTTAATTTTTGTTGGTTTGGAGGTATGCGCTGGAGTGCAACATAACAAAATTATTGATGCTAATATTATGCAGTAAAGGGGATATTTGACACTTAGCTTATTCGCTTTTCCTTCTCAGTACACCTTAATCAAGAAGTTAATTTATAACAATCTGCTACATAAGTATATTTTTATGCTACTAATGTTTCTGTTAAGTTCTGTTAAGTTACTTGACAAATTATATCATTTAACTTATATTTTTAAGGGTATTTAGCTAGAAATGTTACAAGTTGGTATGTGTTTACATTCTGTAGGTCTATGTTTAAAAGCCGGGCTCTCAAAGCAGAGGTTGTAAATAATGTTAGTAGCTTGACAAAGAACATCCTCTTCGGTTTTGAACGGTAATCTCACTCTATTATTAAGTTAAATTTAAATGATGGTTTATGAAAAATATTTAGTGTTTAAGGATATTATATAAAGATGAAAAGTGAAAAAAAAGACATTAAAAAGATAAGAAAAGCCTTGCAAATTACTATCGCTGCTTTGTTATTAATTGCTGTAGCTGTTTGCGTTCTGAGCTTTCATAGTGTCCCCAGTATTAAAGTTACTCCAAGCTATTTTAATTTTAAGGATGGAGAAAAAGAGAAGTTAATTACGGTTAATAATAGTGTCGTGAAAAAAGGCATTTTTGGGATCTTTAATTTTGGGATCTTTGATTTTGGGAAAAAATCGTCCACATTTAGAATCGAAACTGGTGAAGATAGTTCCTGGTTTTCAGTTTATCCTACGTCAGGAACGGTTTCTGAAGAACCAGAGACTATAAATATAAGAATAGATAGGATCAAGCTATCCATCGGCAGTCATGAAGGTGCAATCAATATTAAATCGAATGGAGGAGATAAAACTATTACGTTCTTGGCGAAAAGAGGAGAAGACTCTATCGTCATAAATACCCCTTCAGCGAATACGGCACTTGAGATTGGAAGTGAAGTTACTTTAAGTTGGAATGCGACTATGGGTATATTTGATTTTGTTAACATTTATCTTCTTTCGAATGGTTGTGTAGTTGAAAATATTGCGGATTATTATCAATTTAGAAATGATGATGTAAGTCCTGGTGAATTTAAATGGCTGTTAACACAAGACCTTCTTCCCGGTGGTCAACAATATACTATTAAAGTTGAAGATGCTCAAAATAGTGATTTTTCTGATGAAGTATCACCAGTGGCGATTGAATATCAATTTGATAAGATCGTATTTAAGAATATTTATAGAGCACACCAGACTCCCAGTAATGTTCAATACATTTTTTCTCTACGAGATCAATATAATCATGCCGTAATTATTAATCCGCAGGAGCTTGATTTAAACTCCTTGAAAATATGGGAAAATGGAAAAGAGATTGACTATTCAGAAAGTCGTGCCTTTCTTTCTACTCAGGGTGATTTTCAACTGCAAGTTATGCTTGTCTTAGATTTCTCTTCTTCAATGAAAAAGAACTATTATGGCGTTGAAACTATGATTATGGGAGTAAAATCCCTGATAGACAGCCTCAAGGAAACTCATCAAATAGGTGCGATAGAATTTCACAGGCCTGACGTTCAACCATCAATTCTACAGTCATTCGTAACGAGTAAAAATGCGGCAAAAGATGCAATTACTAATTTTGCATCAGAGGAAATATATAGCGATTTCTCAAATTGCTGGGATGCGGTTTATATGGGTTTAGAGCAGTTTCCTTCAAAACATAATCCAAGAGTTTTTCGAGCGTTACTGTTTTTGTCGGATGGATTTGATAATGGTAGTGCTGGTACTCCAAAAAACATAATTGAACTTGCACTCAAACGGAATGTACATGTTTACAATATTGGAGTTGGAGAAGTTCATGAAGAATATGTATTAAAAGATATATCTAAGCAGACAGGTGGGACATATGTCCATGCTAAAGATATATGTGTTTTGTTGGAGCGTTTTCAAAATATTATTAGAGATTTGGGAGGTCAATATAAAATAAGCTATATTACGCCAAAAAAACCGAAAGATGGAGTATTTAAAATTCAGTGTGAAATTTCTTATAAGGGATTAAAGAGCACTCCTCCTTTAATTGGCAAAATTGATGCCGCAACAATATATGGAGATACCAGTAACGGTATTATCGATTTCTCAACCAGCTTAAATGTAAAACAAAAAAATGCTGAAGTCTTTATGTGGTGTGAACATACACCAAGATATGTCCACGAGTTTCGTTTTTATCTGAATAAAATTAAACCATACACCGTTGCATTGGTACCGGAAAATGAAGGTGGGCTGTGTGGAAATTGGAAAATTGTTAATGAGGGAAATGGTTGGTTTAGATTAACATCACCTGATCCGACCAATCAAAAATATGATTTGGAATTTGGTAATTCCGGGACTATATGTAAAATCATTATTGACAAAATTAGTGAAGCTCAAACAATAATCCCTTTCAAGTTAGACAATTCAGTTTACTCTTTGGGTCAATCCTTTCACGGTAGACATGATTTTGAAGTTGATGCAGATGGGAATTGCAACACAAATATAAAAATTGAAGATTCTCATGAAGGCCAGGATCTTGGAATTTGGTAATTCGGTATTAGATTGAAAAAGTATTGTTCACAAATCTAGTAACCTCAAAATCCCTATGAATCCTGATATTCTCAGGATATTCTCCGTTAACGTGGATCTAACTAGTCAGTACCGAACAGCCAGTGGCTTGCGTAGCCTTTCCAATGATGTAACTGCCGTGAAAAATTAGGGTTAGCCATAAACTAACTTCAGTGGGCTGCTCTTCATTTTTATACAAACATTATCAAATCCGAACAGAATAGTTGGTTTTATCTCTAATGCCTTCTCATCTATTATTTGAATACCTCTCCCCCACACTTGTTACATCAATAAAAATCACACCCTAAATTATAAGAAAAGTAAGCAAAACCATCCCGTGCTGATAGATTATTACTAAAATCCTTCTCAGATGAATATTTGCGAGGGACAGGAATGCATTCATAGAAAAGGAATAAATGTTATTTTTGATAAGATCCTAAGAAGATTTTGACAAAAGAATACAAGTAGGCAGAAAAGAAACACCCGGCAATAATCGGCAAAAAATAAGGAAACAACCAGGCTGAGATTAACAGAATATTGACTATCCCAACTAGAGTAGCTGTCTTAGCCTGACTCCGAATCATATATGGCATTGGATATGGTATATGCATGGAAACAGTGTTTAGTAGAAATATTGCTATCAAAGGCAATGCGGGGTTGAAACTAAACATATCTGCCAGCAATAGAGCAAAAAACACGTGTCGAATCAATTCGTTTGTGAGTGATCCGGTTCCTTTTTCGTTAGCAGGATCAAGCCGGGAAACTACACGTATAAGAATTGCGGCAATGGCAACAGCACTAATGAGGCCACAGGCCAAACCATAATGCATTCCTATCGCCATAACAAAAAGCGTATGAGAAACCGCATCACAGACATTGTCCAGGTTAGCACCAAAATCACTCTTCAGTTTCAGTTTGGCAGCCAATATACCGTCTAGATCATCCATAATATTATTATAGACAATCAAAGGAATTAGATATCGGTAGCCATGTTCAGAAAAGAGCAATGCTAACGGAAGTACACCAAGTATCGTGACAATATTCGGTATATTTCTATAGATCATTTTCCCAAAGTTTTTTGCCATGGACTTGCTTAGTAAAAGATAAAATTCCTCGTTGCTACGAGTCTTCAGATATAGCTGGTTTAAGTAGAAAAAAATGATTTGTTAACTCAGGAAAGGCACGTCCAAAAAGTGCAGGTACTCTGGTAATCCAGGGGTTACACAGGCGTAATCCACAGTACGTCAACCGCCCGGCAACAGGAATAGCCTGTAACGGTGCAGGCATAATTCCCTTCCACTTTTTAATTGATTCACACCCCATCTGCATAAGAATATAAGGCAGATTCGCTTCTACCTTAACGGACGTAATACCACATTGCTCAAAAATATCAGTGTACGTTTGTACGGAGCGATATGCAACCTGATAGTCTCCGTCTCGTATGACAGTCCCCTGCCGTACGGTAGTTTCCCGACATAAGATAACACCACCGGGTTCGATAAATGGAATGAGTTTGCGTAATAGTGCGATAACGTCACTTTCATTAAGATACATAAGCATCCCACCTAAAAAGATCATTGAATATGGCTCTTCAAGCTCGAATGAAAGGACATCACCATTGATGGACGTAACGTTTGTGAGTGAGGCACACTGCTGTGCCATAACATTAAAAAGCGGCTTGCTAGCTTCTACCGCAATAACCATTGAGAAATGATGTGAGAAATATTCGTCCCAACAACCAATTCCACATCCCAGGTCCAACATGCAGTTATGATTTATCCCATCAATCAATCGTTCGACAATCTGCCGTTCGGCCTGAAATCGAAACTGTCCTGCACTTGCGGGAAAACCAAATCCCTCCATCATGTATGGTCTAAGGATGGAAGGCTGGGCATTATTCCAATATTGATTGACCCCTGCATAATCTAACCGGTCAACTGTCTCTGTTCTATTGTTATTATTCGACAAAAGTTTTCAGTTATTGGTTATTAAACCTATTCTCCGTTCTATTGAAATATTCTCGCACCTTCACGTAAGTCATGCAGTGTATCTATCTCGTACCAAAAAGCTTTATCAAAGAAGACACACTCAAGGTCCAAGCTACCGTCAGCTATCATTTCTGCAAACACTAACTCATAATATACATTTACCTTACCTGCGGAAATATAGAAGTCCAATCGCCTGGTAATACTATTCCACGACTGCCGTGACAGGCTGTATATATTAACCGTTTTATAAGTTATGCCGTCTATATTTTGGTTGGGATTAATGTGAAGGTCTGTTACGTGATGTGGAGAACTTGCGCTAATTGACACTGTTGATCCATTCATCCAGGGCAATATGTGCGAAATAACGATTCTATCAGGCAAGAGCATGTCTTCCAGTAGAGGAGGGGTGAAAATTAGATCACTTTCAATCAACACAAAAGGCTCTTGAATTATTTCTCGTGCCAACCAGAGTGAATAGATGTTATTCGTCGTTTTGAATTGCTCACTGACAATATACTCAACAGTAAGGCTTCCTGCAATTTTATCAAGTAAATCACGAATACCCTGCTCTAAATACCCTACAACCACAACTAAGCGTTTAAAATTATGTTGATGAAGACACTCAACCAAGTGCTCTAAAATGGGAGCTTCATTGACTCTTGCCAGACATTTATGAATATTATTTAAGGGCCGTAAACGACTACCCGTGCCTGCTGCAAGTAACAAGGCTGTAGATATATTTTCTTTGTAATCAGTGTAGTACAGACGTAGGCTCCATGATGGAAAAATGACGTATTTCTGCTATCTTGTAGAATGATCTTGTCTTGAAATGTCTGGAGGCTTCTCTACAAGATCTTTAGGTGTAAATATGCAAGGTGAAAGATACAGAATGAAACTACTCAGTGAACGTAAGGCGGCGTTGTAACCTTTTATGATGAAAATTGCAAGATTAAAGAAACAGGCTAAACCGGTGACACTGTTTAAGAGAATAATTGTCTATTTAGTTCTCCCCATCATTCTTATTATATATCAATAAATTCATCTCCAAATCCAAGAAATAGTAATCAAAACTATCCCGTGCTGACAAACGGTTATCAACACTTTAGTATCAGATGAATATTTACGAGGGACATGTACTTTGATCCCAATCACTTTCTATAAGTAGTCTCCAGGTTGCCGGAGTTGTCTGAATAATGGTGGCCCGAGTTTCTGTTGGTTATTGAAACAAGACTTCGCCATCGCTTGCAGTGTCTCGACTTATAAGCATCATTTGAGCTCCTGTTATTAGGTGAAATCAAAAAGGTCTTATCTTACCCTACATTGAACCCATGAATATATTTACTTACCCTATTAAATGAATAATCTGGGCTAGTCTGGGCTGTGCCAAGGCTTATAGAAAAATGTTGAGGCCAATTGGCTAGTAGCACCTGAGAAAACGCTGGAGCCGCTGTTAAGTATTAACTTTAAGCACACATACCATTAAGTTATCGTTCTATGCAACTTCGACTTTAATTCCATGGGAATGGATAAAGGATAATCCTGATTCAAAAGACCAAACAGGAAATTATTATGCTTATCCATCATTTATACATTACTAATGAATCTACATAGCCATAAACGATTTATAGGTAATAGAAATCTGCCCACAACTTCAAAGCTGAACTTTTTCCAAATTCTTCAACCTTTCTCCTGAATCCAGTAATTCCTTCCTGTCACAACAAGCAATACTTATCTATCAAAGAAATAACGGATGCAGGAAAAGGGAACTTTTATAGCTTTTAAAATGTTAAAAATATTAACAGTGCAAAAGGGGATGAAATTTTTTATAAATATTGCACCAGATCCACTTTCTGAGGTGATTTATAATCATAGAGAGTAAACAAAAAGTTAGCAAATGAAAAGAGAGGTGCCTTAAATTCAGAAAAGAAACATCTCTTAGAGTTACGGCATAAAATTAAATTAAAAAAATCTGCCAGCTAAATCGTCACTTATAGATACTGACAGCTACTTAGAAATTTTGTTGGATCAGTGAGATCTATTTTGCTGTATTCATAATAATTTGAAAGTACACATTTATGGAGCGAAACTACTATGATGAAATTAAAAAGAACTTATTTTGCTGTTTTGCTAATGTATCTTGGTTTATTACTATGTACAGGATATGCCTTTGGAAGAACAATCCATCTGGAAGCTGAAAATTATAGCAGCCAATCAGGTATCTTTACCTCCAGTAGTGGTGGAGTTGACTATACCGGTTGGATTGATCACGGCGATTGGATGGCCTTTAGAAACATCGACTTGGGTTCCGGTGCAACAAATATTACCGTTAATATTGCGGGAAGCTACAATGGTGGAAAAATCGAAATGCACCTGGACAGTGTAACAGGCGATATGGCGGGCATCTTGATATACAATCCTACAGGAAATTGGACAGACTGGCAACAACAGTCTGTTGCGGTAAGCAGTGCAGGCGGCGTACACACCATCTATTTTGTTTTTGTCGATGGCCCCGACTATATGTATAACATCGACTGGTTTGAGATGAGTGTCGATACAGATGAAACGGTTCCTGCACCAACTCCTTCTCCAGATCCAGAGGATCCTCCCGATCCATCAGGAGATCCGGACGAGGTTAACTCGGTGTGGAGTTCCTCTGCTGTTTATTATGCCCCAGACAGAGTGTATTGGAATACGCACAACTGGGAAGCAAAGTGGTGGACACAGGGAGATGAGCCCGGAACAACCGGTGAATGGGGAGTCTGGTCGGATTTAGGAGTTTCAAATGATACACCAGCACCAACGCCTTCTCCTGATCCGGAGGATCCTCCCGATCCATCAGGAGATCCGGACGAGGTCAACTTGGTGTGGAGTTCCGCTAATGTTTATTATGCCTCAGACAGAGTGTACTGGGATTCACATAACTGGGAAGCGAAGTGGTGGACGAAGGGAGATGAGCCCGGGACAACCGGTGAATGGGGAGTCTGGCTGGATTTAGGGGTTTCAAATGTGACACCAACATCAGATCCAAATCCAACACCCACAAACCCTGGATTTCCTAACCAAGTATTTGCTCCGTATGTAGATGTATTGCTTTATCCACCTTTCGATCTGACAGATGCAGTAACTATCACAGATTCTAAATACTTTACCATGGCATTTATTGTAAGCGATGCAAGTGGGAAGGCATCATGGGGTGGCGTTATACCACTGGAAGATGAGCATATGCTGCAGGAAGTTTACAATCTGAGAGGAATGGGTGGCGACGTGGTCATCTCTTTTGGAGGTGCTAATGGTACAGAACTCGCATTAGCTATTGACGATATCGATACCCTTAAAGCTGAGTACCAGGCCGTAATAGATATGTACCAGGTAACCTGGGTTGACTTTGATATCGAAGGATTTGCCGTGGCAGATAAGCCTTCAATTGACAGACGAAATCAGGCAATTGCAGGTTTACAAGCTGATAACCCTGACTTGACAATAGCTTTCTGTCTCCCTGTTCTCCCCTCAGGTTTGACGGCCGATGGGTTATATGTTCTGCAAAATGCAGTTTCACATGGAGTTCGCATAGACATGGTTAACATTATGGCCATGGATTATGGGGATTGGGCAGCTCCTAATCCGGATGGTCAGATGGGACAGTATGCTATTGATGCAGCTGACAGTCTTTTCGGGAAATTGCAAACCATTTACCCTGATAAATCTGATAATGAACTATGGGCGATGGTTGGAGTCACTCCGATGATTGGCCAAAATGACGTTATATCAGAGGTCTTCTATCTTTCAGATGCACAACAGTTACTTACCTACGCACAGCAGCGAAATATTGGTATGCTTTCAATGTGGTCTTTGTCGCGTGATAATGGGTCTGCTGGCATTTGCAATCATGCATCTCCAACATATAGTTGCCTTGAACAAGAATCTTTCGCCTTCACCAATATATTGAAGGCATTTAATCAATAATCGGAATGCTTTTATTGGCCATTATATGAGCGGTGAAAGTTACATACATCGTAATAATTTGGACTTCAGTTAGAAATGGAGAAGTCACAGATTCAGAGGTTTAGCCGCATTGGTCTTAGTACGAAGCAACGGTTCCTTAAAAGAGTTATGGGCACATAATAGGGTCTACAGGATTGTATTGCACCCCATTTGTCAAGCAGGTGTAATCTAGAGTATTTTACTCTATAATACTTACTTTAGTAAGGAAGCATTATGAAATATCGCAAATGGGATTCGAAGACGAAAGCTAAGATTATTCCGGGAGGGGCAATCATAGCAAGTCTGAATATTCATCATTAGCAATCAGATACTCCAATATATTCCCGTGATTGCACTCTAGATTAATGACCTCTAAATTTTTTACAAACTGTCCCACATTATTATCTTTTAAAGATTGAGTATATTTGTATATTTTTTTCCTACCCTCATATTCAATCCGCTTATCCTCTTGTAATGCCTTAAACAAAATTACTTTTCCGGATTTTAGTCTCCCTGAAATAGCTTGTTTAGATATCTCTTTTTCCGCCTTCGATGCTCTGATAACTTTATTTACATAATCATTTTCATATCCTTCTGAAATCATATGCTCCCTAATTTTTTGTTTAAACTCAATTTCATCTCGTTTATTATTGTGGTTTATAATATATTCATCCTGAATAACGGTATCTAACAAACAGATATTAATATTTATAAAGCCATTTTGCTCTAAAATGTGTCCAATTTCTAATGCTAACTGGCCACCCAAAGACCAACCGCATAAGTTAATTTCATCAGCCTGCTTAAAATCAGGTACAGCATTAACATACTCATTTGCCAGGAGATTTAAACTGGATATATTTTCATCATTTAAGATGTTAAAGTTATCTATACCAAATGAGTTATATCTATTTTTTAGATTATTAGCTAAATCGGTATAAACTTCACAACCTCCATTTCCTGGATGAACAAAAAATATCTGTTTTTTATTGTTATCTATAACACTTAAGTTTTTAATTAAATTATGAGAACTGTTTTCTGTGAAAACATTAGATAATAATAACTTAATATTTTTATGTTCGAATAAATCAGTAATGTTGAATTTAATTTTCTTTTCAGATAAATCTTTATTCATCTTATAAATTAGCTTTATAGATAAAATAGAGTCTCCACCAATTCTAAAGAAATCATCTGTAATTCCTACTTTTTCAAGTTGTAAAACTTCCTGCCAAATGTTACATAGTTTTATCTCTAAATCTGTCGTTGGCGCTTGATAAGAATCTTCATCTGTAAATTCCGGATCAGGAAAAGCTTTCCAGTCCAGTTTACCGTTTATGGTTAATGGAAATGATCCCATTTTTACTAAAGCGGTTGGTATCATATACTCCGGCAATCGTTTTGATAGATGGTTCAAAATATTCTTTTCTGCTATTTCTGTATCAGATACAAAATAACCTACTAAATATTTATTGCCGTTTTTTCCTTTAGATAAAACACAAGCTTGTTTGATACTTGCAATAGAGGTAAGAGCACTCTCTATCTCACCTAATTCTATTCTGTAGCCTCTTATTTTTACCTGAAAATCATTTCGGCCTATGTATTCCAGGTTGCCATCTGGCAGCCATCTTACCAGGTCGCCTGTTTTGTATAATCTTGTGTAACCTTTTACTATATCGCCGTCTGCTGCAAATGGATTTGGGGTAAATTTATCTGATGTTAGCGCGGGTTTGTTTAGGTAGCCTCTGGCCAGTCCTGCGCCGCCTATGTGGAGTTCTCCTATAACTCCTATTGGCACGGCTTTGTTATTGACATCTAAAACATAAGCCATTTCATTAAACAGAGGTTTTCCAATAAGAACATCCTGATCTTTAGATAACTTGTGACTGGAACTCCAAATAACACTTTCAGCAGGACCATACACATTAATAACATTTTTAAAGCAGTTTAATAATTTTGCAGAAATATTAGCGACTAAATTTTCTCCTCCAACCAGACACAACATATCTTTTAATAGTTCCTTTTCATTATCACATACCGCGCTCAAAACATTGGGTGTTTGCTGTATAATAGAAGATTTTTCTAAATGAGAATCATTAATATTTGTAAAATTAGAAATGTAGATACAGCTACCAAACGATAGAGGTAATCCAAACTCCAAACCAAATATATCAAATACATAACTAGTCAGGCTTAAAACATTTAAGTTTTCTAATGAATCAATAAAAGATTTTTGAGAAAAATTGAGTATAAATGTTGAAAATTGTTTATGTTCAACCATTATTCCTTTGGGTTTACCAGTTGTACCGGATGTGTAAATAACATAAGCCAAATCAGTCGCTTTGTTTTGAATTGGAAGGTTTGTTATTTCCTGGTTTTGATAACAATCTGAATCTAACTCTATTAAGTTAATATCTGTTATTTTTTGCAACTTTCCTACTAAATGAGATTGAGTTAAAACAATCGCTGTTTGTGTATCATCTAAAATATACTTAATTCTTTCTGCCGGATATTCAGGATCAATAGGCACATAAGCCCCATCTGCTTTCATTATCCCTAATATACCTATTATCATTTCTAGACTTCTATCCAGGCATAAAGCTATCAAAGTATCCGGTTTAATTGTTGTTTGTGATTGTAAATACCTGGCTAATTGATTTGCTTTAGCATTAAGCTCGTAATAAGTCAGTTGCCTGTCTTCAAAAACTACGGCTATGTTATCCGCTGTTTTTAATACCTGCTCTTCAAATAATTGACAGATAGTTTTATCTTTTGCATACACTTTATCTGTTTTGTTCCACTCTATTACTATTTGTTGGTATTCTTTATTAGTCAATAACCTATAGTCTTTAAGCTTCTTATTCTTGTCACTCATCATTTGTTCTAAAACAATTTGATAGTGACTTACCATTCTCTCTATAGTTGATTTTTCATAAAGTGCTGTGGCAAAATTAAATACTCCTTGAATCTCTTTCTGTGAATCATCCAGAAAACAGGTTAAATCATATTTGGCAATAGAATATACACTATTTAACGTTGGAAATTTAAATAGGTTGTTTCTAGCATCACTACCAAAAGATTGTACTCCAAACATAACCTGGAATATGGGGTGCCTTGATGTGTCTTGTTCCACATTTCGCACTTCAACTAGTTTTTCAAATGGCAGGTCTTGATGGCTTTGAGCTTCTATTAAACTGTTTTGAACTTGAGATATAAATTCTACAATACTGTTGTTTAGATTAATATTTTCACGTAAAGCAAGGCTATTTACAAAAAAACCTATTAAATCCTGAATTTCCGGATAATGTCTATTGGCAATAGGAGTTCCTAAAACAATATCATCTTGAGATGTATATTTATTAAGTAGAATATAAAAGCCTGATAACAACGTTGTATACATTGTACAACCTTGTTCTTTTGACAGATCTCTTAATTTGTTTGACAGTTCTTTATTAATAGTAAATACAATGTCATCACCAGAGTAGTCTATCTGTTTTGGTCTTGCTTTGTCTGTTGGCAAAACCAGCAGTTCATACCCTTGCAGTTTCTCCTTCCAATAATTTAATTGATTTTGTAAAACTTCACCGTGTAAATATTCTCGTTGCCAATGAGCAAAGTCTTTATATTGAATTGACAGCTTTGATAATTTTTTATCGTGATAAAGATCAATTATCTCATTAATCAAAATATCTATAGACCATCCATCTGATGCGGTATGATGAATATTTACTAAAAGGTATGTTATGTTATCTTTATGATAAAAACTTACTCTTATAGGAAAATCTTTTTCTAAATCAAAAGGAGTATTTATATGCCTATCTATTTGCTCTCTAATGTCTATTTCTGAATTGTTATACTCATTAATTTTAAGTTTATCATCAATAACTATTTGATAGAATTCTCCATCTACCTGTTTAAAAATGGTCCTTAAAACTTCATGTCTTTGGATTATTTGTTGTATTACATTTTTTAATTTATTTTTATCTGTATTCTCATCTAGCTCAACAAACATAGGCATGTGATAAGCATTTGTTCCCTGCTCATATTGCTCTATAAACCATAATCGTTCCTGCGCGAATGATAGTGGATATTTATTTAGATTTTGTGGGATTACTTTTATATGTTCAGTTTTATTTGAATTTAAGTAATCAACTAATCCGGATACTGTCGTATATTTGAAGACATCCGCTACTGCTATATGGCTATCTAATTCTTTACTTATTTGAAGAGATAACTTTATAGCTAAAATAGACTCTCCGCCAATCCTGAAGAAATCATCTGTAATTCCTACTTTCTCAAGATTCAAAACTTCTTGCCAGATTTTGCATAGTTTTATTTCCAAATCTGTTGTTGGCACCACATATGACTCTTCACTTGTAAACTCAGGATCAGGAAAAGCTTTCCTGTCTAATTTGCCATTTATGGTTAATGGAAATGATTCCATTTTTACTAAAGCTCCTGGTACCATATAGTCTGGCAATTGCTTTGATAGTTGATTTAAAATATTCTCATCTTTTATTTCTATACTGTTTTCAGTTACAAAATATCCAACCAAATATTTATTATCATCTTTATCTTTAGCTAAAACACAAGCTTGTTTGATACTTGCAATAGAGGTAAGAGCATTCTCTATCTCTCCTAATTCTATTCTGTAACCTCTTATTTTTACCTGAAAATCATTTCTGCCTATGTATTCCAGGTAGCCATCCGGAAGCCATTTTACCAGGTCACCGGTTTTGTATAGTCTGGTATAACCTTTTTCTATGTCTTCATTTGTTGCAAATGGATTTGGTATGAACATTTCTGCTGTTAGTCCTGGTTTGTTTAAATATCCTCTAGCCAAACCCGCACCGCCTATGTGGAGTTCACCTATTACTCCTACAGGTGTTGGTATTTCCTTAACATCTAGGTTGTAAAGCTTATAATTACTATAAGCACAACCAATACTATTAATAATAGTTCGTTGTAAGATATTTGTTGCTCCAACTGTAGTTTCTGTTGGCCCATACTCATCATAAACATTATCAATATAATTTCTTAAATATTCTATTTGATTAATATCGCTTTTCTCTCCTCCTATAAAGCAACTATTAACTTTATGAATGCTTCTATCAAATGGGATTTGAGTTAAAAAAGATGGAGTTGATTTTATAAAATCAATTTTATTATTATTAATATGTTCTAAATAATTAGTGATATTCGTTAGCTTATCACCATAAATATAAATTCTTTTTCCTATTGATAAAGGGAGTAACGTTGTTGTTACAGACAAATCAAATGAAAGGTTACTTGAGTAATCAACATTTGTAATATTTTCAAAATACTTATACATATTTTTGATATAATTACAAATTGAAGTATGCTCAACCATTGTTCCTTTTGGTTTACCAGTCGTACCGGAAGTATAAATAACATAAGCCAAATCTGAAGATTTATTTTGAATTGGTAAGTCTGTTGTTTCCAGGTTTTGATAACAATCTGAATGCAAATCTATTAAGTTTACATCTGTTATTTTCTGCAACCTTATAACTAAATGAGATTGCGTCAAAACAAGCTCTGTCTGCGTATCTTCTAAAATATAATTAACTCTTTCTTCCGGATATTCGGGATCAATAGGCACATAGGCTCCACCTGCTTTCATTATCCCTAATATGCCTATTATCATTTCTATGCTTCTATCCAGACATAAAGCTATCAAAGTATCAGGTTTTATTGTTGCTTGTGACTGTAAATACCTGGCTAATTGATTTGATTTGGCACTTAACTCTGCATAAGTTAATTGCTGGTCTTCGAAGACTACTGATATATTATCAGGTGTTTTTAATACTTGTTCTTCAAATAGTTGGTAGATAGTTTTATCTTTTGAATACTCTTTATCTGTTCTGTTCCAATCTATTACTATTTGCTGGTATTCTTTATCTGGTATTCTTTTTAATTTATTTTCTTTAGGGTTATCCATAGATAACTGCTCTAGATAATAAACCATATAATTCTTCAACATCTCCAGGGTTTTTATGTCTATGACATTAATATCACCTTGAAATTCAAAAGAAAATCTTTTATCACTTCTTCCTATATTTAATACAAGTGGTATATTTGTTTTTTCAAATACTTCTGAACCCGATATACTATTGTTTTTGTACTGCTCATCTACTATATGAAAGTGTATATAATTAAATGCACATTGATAAATATCTTCAGATAAATTCAAGTCTGACTTTAATTTACCATAAGGGTAAGATTTATACTTATATACCCTGGCTTTGTTATCTCTGGTTTTTAGAATTAGAACCTCTAGAGGCTCATTTCCTATATGCTGCCTTAAAGGTATTGTATTTAAATGTAATCCGAATAACTTGTCCCCGCCATCTCTTTCTAAACGATTATTCGCGACTATACCAATTGTAATATCTGGCTTATTAAGAAAAACAGATAATAAAAACTGATAAAGTGACATAAAAATGACATCTACTGAAGTTTCATACTCTGCGGCGAAATTAAATATATTTCTATTTTGATTGTCTGTTAAAGTATAACTACTTCTTATTTGATTAAACTTACTTAAATTATTTACACTTGGTGAGTTTAACTTTAAATTCAGGCTCTCGTACTCATAACCTAATAAATAATTTCTCCAAAACCTTAGGTTCTGTTCATTATTAATTGACCACAGTTCTTCTTTAATAAACTCACCATACATTGGTAAATTTTCTTTTAAAATAGCCAGATCATTAACATAGGCATTCGTAAATTCTGATATAAAGGATGCAACACTCCACCCATCAGTAATAGCGTGATGAAATGAAAAAACTAAAATAAATGAGTTGCTTGTTTGGTTTAAAACATAAAATTTGTATAATCCCGCTATCTTATAATCAAACTTAATTAAACTCTCTTTTTCTAAAAAAGAATTTAAGTCTGAATAGTTATTGTTAATACAAATTTTGTCTTGAGGAGAAACCTTATTATTTATTACAGTAAGGTATCCATATTCTTCTGATGGTAAAAAAGAGGCTCTCAGTAATTCATGTTTTTCTATTAAAGCACCTAAAATATTAGATATTTGATTGTAATTAAATTTTTTATTTATTTGGTATGAAAACACATCGTGATATGTTCCATCATTTGACAACTCAGACTCTAATATCATCCCTTTTTGTAAATACCCTGCTGGATAAATATCAGATATATTACTCCGATTATTTAATATTTTTTTACAGATAGATTTATCAATTAAGCTAAACTCATGATAAGTAGATATTTTTAAAGAGTCATGACGCAATATCCTCGATAAGTTCTCTATAGTTTTATAGATAAAAATATCTCTAACAGATATTTCAATATCCAGTTTTTTAATTTTGGATACAACTCTAATACTAATAATTGAGTCTCCACCAATTCTAAAAAAATCATCTGTAATATCTACTTTCTCAAGGTTTAAAACTTCTTGCCAGATTTTGCACAGTTTTATTTCCAGGTCTGTTGATGGCACTAGATAAGTGTCTTCATTTGTAAATTCTGGATAAGGCAAAGCTTTCCTGTCTAATTTACCGTTTATGGTTAATGGAAATGTTTCCATTTTTACTAAAGCGGTTGGTACCATATACTCCGGCAATTGCGTTGTTAGTTGATCTAAAATATTCTCTTCTTTTATTTCTATACTGCTTTCAGTTACAAAATATCCAACCAAATATTTACTACCTTTTTTTTCATTAGCTAATACGCAAGCTTGTTTGATATTTTCAATAGAGGTAAGAGCACTCTCTATTTCACCTAATTCTATCCTGTAACCTCTTATTTTGACCTGGAAGTCATTTCTACCTATGTATTCAAGATTACCATCCGGGAGCCATTTTACCAGATCACCTGTTTTGTATAGTCTGGTATACCCCTTTTCTAAATCGCCGTCTGTTACAAACGGGTTTGGTATGAATTTTTGAGTTGTTAGTTCAGGTTGGTTCAAGTAACCTCTGGCAAGTCCTGATCCACCTATGTGGAGTTCTCCTGCAATCCCTATAGGTGTTGGTTTGTTATTGATATCTAAAACATAACTAGTTAAATCACTAATAGCTGTTCCTATATTTGAAAACTCTTTCTTATCACCTAAAATTTCTTTATATGTAACATGAACAGTTGTTTCTGTAATCCCATACATATTTATTAGTTTGGTATCTAAATCATATTTCTTTTTAACTTTCCACCAATCATCTAATAGATTTATATTTAAAGCATCACCACCAAATATTATCTGTTTAATAGATAATTTTGAAACGTCAACATTACTCAAGTTATCAACAAAAGTATAAAATGCTGACGGAGTTTGATTTAAAACTGATACTTTATTTCTAATACATAACTCAACAAAAGCGGGAATATCTTTAACTGTTTCGTTATTGGGAATAACTAACTTGCCACCAAAGGTTAAAGCTCCCCATATTTCCCAGACACTAAAATCAAATATATAAGAGTGATATAGAGTCCAAATATCATTATTGCTAAAATCAAATTGATGATCTGTAGCGCTAAATAATCTTTGTACATTTCCATGCATCTGTAAAACGCCTTTAGGCTTACCAGTAGTACCTGATGTATAAATAACATAAGCCAAATCCGTAGCTCCGTTTTGAATTATCAGGTCTGTTGATTCCAAGTTCTGATAACAGTCTGAATCCAACTCTATTAAGTTAACATCAGTTATATTTTGCAACCTTTCGACTAAACAAGATTCCGTTAAAACAATCTTTGTCTGCGTATCTTCTAAGATGTAATTAATTCTTTCTTCTGGATATTCAGGATCGATAGGCACATAAGCACCACCTGCTTTCATCGTCCCTAATATACCTATTATCATTTCTATGCTTCTATCCAGGCATAGAGCAATCAACGTATCCGGTTTAATTGTTGTATGTGATTGTAAATACCTTGCTAATTGATTTGATTTGGCATTTAACTCTGCATAAGTTAATTGCTGGTCTTCGAAGACTACTGATACATTATCCGGGGTTTTTAATACCTGTTCTTCAAA
>JABHIW010000095.1 GCA_018670825.1 Candidatus Scalindua sp.
GGAATCTAGAGAGTGTTGAGCATATGGATTCCCGATCTAAGTCGGGAATGACAAACAAAAAGGTTAATGTGTTTCTATTAAACAAAGGGACTTTCAGTCCCCGTTAAACCTATGCACTTTCAGTGCATAGTGGTTTAGTTCAGATTCTTTAACTTACTTCAGGCCATTTTACTTCAAGTTTGTGCGTGGCTATGCTACGGTCGTGGGATTGGGTTTGGCGAAGCATTATGTGTTTTGTGTGGATGGTTGGTTTCTTTGCTCGTTTAGCCGGGTACGTCAATACCTGTAATTTTCCTAGAGTCACTAGAGTCAGGTACTATGATTATTTAAAGGACGTGCAGATTGCTAACTTTGCGGAAATGGTAGCCATATATCGCAAGAGTTACGGCTAGGGGAAATAAATCGCGACGATGAAGTCCTGTCCAGAACAGAAGATGCCAGTATTGGCTTCGCTCTTTGCCCAGAATACCAAGATGGTAAATGGAATTAAGCAATCCTACGATATGTTCGAACTTAATTGTTCCCTTGATTTTTGGAGACTTATATTCTTTGAAGAGTGTCATAATACGCTTATAATAATTCTCTGGAGAATATATATGTCTCAATATTTTTTTATATCCCTCTCGAAATGTATCAGCATCCATGTTGTTGGGGATTATATTTGTTGATCCGTCCGCATTATCCCCTGTCATTCTTCCGAGCAGCCGTCCCTCTTTTTTCAGGCGTTCATACAGTCTTGTTCCTGTCGGAGCTTGAAGCAGACCTACCATAGCTGTTACAATTCCTGTTTTCTGGATAAAATCAATCTGTCTCTGAAAGATGGATGGCGTATCATTGTCAAAACCGACAATGAATCCTGCTTGTACCTGTAGCCCGGCTCGCTGGATAATCCGTACGTCTTCGGCTAAATCCCGGTCCTGGTTCTGTGATTTACCGCACTCGGACAAGCTAGCCGTGTCAGGTGTTTCGATCCCGACAAATACTGTGTTAAACCCTGCTTCAAACATCATTTGTAACAAGTCCTCGTCTTTGGCAAGGTTGATGGATACTTCAGTGTTAAACGTTATTCCCGTGTGATTACTTTGCCACTTGATTAACGCCGGTAGCAAATCTGACTTAAGACTTCTTCTATTCCCGATAAGATTGTCATCAACGAAGAATACATTTCCACGCCATCCCTGTCTATAGAAGGTGTCGAGTTCGGTAATGATTTGGACGGTATCCTTGGTTCGTGTACGGCGTCCAAATAGCGCAGTTACGTCACAAAACTCACATTGGTATGGGCAACCTCTTGTATACTGTATGCTCATAGAGGCATAATTTTTCAAATCGGCTAATTCCCATAAAGGGGCAGGGGTTTCTCGAACATCTGCAAACTCAGGAGTCTTATATACCGGTTTGGCACAACCTTTTTTCAGGTCTTCCAGGAAAGAGGGTAAGGTTAGTTCTGCTTCATTAAGTACAAAATGGTCAACATCCTTAAATTGCTCATGCTCGCTTGTAAACAGTGGGCCGCCGGCAACAATTTTGACGCCTGCTTCTTTACACCGTTCGAGGAGTTGATAAGCGGACTTTCGTTGAACAACCATGCTGCTGAAGAAAGCATAATCCGCCCATTTCAGATCTTGATCCGTGAGTTTCGTAGCATTGGCATCCACTAAGCGTAATGACCACTCTTCCGGCAGCATTGCGGCAACAGTTAGTAGCCCAAGTGGCGGAAATGATGCCTTTTTACGTATGAACTTTAGTGCGTGTTTGAAACTCCAGAACGTATCTGGAAATTCAGGATATATCAGTAATACATTCATAATGTTAGTATTTTACTAATATTTTTTGCTATGTGCATTAAGAACGGCAACAGAAAAAGCACTCTTCTTTCAATATTAGAATACCGGATTCTAAACCATTAAGACGTAATGTCAAAGGTAATATTAACTTGGCAATTATTTATATGGTAACTATAAGAGCTTAAAGCATGAGGTACCAAGAAGATAACCTTGTCAATATATCATGAATTTGAATTGCTATATTAATGTCTTGAAAAGACGGAAATTTCTCAGTCTTAGGTTTAGAAAATTACCCGGGGAGGACTCGAACCTCCAATGAGAGAATCAAAATCTCTAGTGTTGCCATTACACTACCGGGTAATAAATATGTGTAGAGGTAGTTTACAACTGCTTTTAAGTCAAATACTATCCTGCCTGCTAGTCCTTAAGTACTGCCCCTTTGTCTGCTGATGTTACATTATTAGCATATCTTACAAGGCATCCGCTAGTGACTGCCAAAGGAGGAGGTGTCCATTTCTCCCTGCGGCTATCAAGTTCTGAATCTGATACATCAGCATATAATTTGCGATTTGGAATGTCAATGACTATCTCATCACCGTCTTCTACCAAGGCTAACGCCCCGCCTACCATTGCCTCCGGAGAGACATGTCCGATGCAGGGGCCTCTTGTGCCGCCTGAAAAACGTCCGTCTGTTATCAAGGCAACAGAATTATCCAGACCCATTCCAACAAGTGCGGCAGTAGGCGACAGCATTTCCCTCATCCCGGGGCCTCCACGAGGACCTTCATATCTGATAATCATTACCGATCCCTTAGATATTTTTTTATCCATGATCGCCTTCATCGCGTCTTCTTCACTCCCGAAGACCTTTGCAGGACCTTTGAAAAACATCATATCGTCAGATAGCGCGCTTTGCTTGATCACAGCGCCATCCAGTGCTATGTTTCCATGAAGTACCGCAATGCCGCCTTCCTTGCTGTAAGCGTTCTCTTTCGTTCGTATGATATCATCATCATAGACGATTGCCTGTTTTGCAATCTCTTTTGTACTGAAACCGCTGACGGTTGCGCAATCGTTAATGTTGTCTTCAAGTCTCTTCATTGCTGCCGGAATACCACCCGCATAGAAAAGGTCTTCCATAAAGTGTTCGCCACCGGGCCTTAGATTTGTTATCTGTGGTACTTTTCTGCTGATTTCATCAAATCGGTCCAGTTCTATATCGATGCCGACTTCGTGAGCTA
>JABHIW010000146.1 GCA_018670825.1 Candidatus Scalindua sp.
ATGGAATGCAAGGAAGGTAATACCTGGCTGTACTCTGTCAGTTATATGTACCTTAACTTCCATCTTACCTCTCCTTGTACTGGCAAGTATCTTTTCACTGTCCTGTATGTTAAGCATTCTGGCATCAAACGGGTTCAGCTCCAGTGATTCTTCCGGCCATTTGTCCATTATCGTAGTTGATCTCGTTGTCATCGATCCGTTGTTATAGTGTTGCCTACGACGTCCGGTTGAAAGGATTAAAGGATACTTGGCATCAGGTACTTCAGCCGAAGCAATATGCTCACTGAAATTAAACTTTGCCTTCCCATTCGGCCTGCCAAATTTCTCTTCATACATTATTGTAGTTCCCGGGTGGTCTAAACTCGGACATGGCCATTGAATTCCGTCCGGATCACATCTCTCATGATTAACACCTGCAAACATAGGTGCAACACTTGCAAGCTCGTCCCATATTTCAGAAGCTGACGAATATTCCATATTTTTTATTCCCAGCGCCTTGGCGACAAGACATATGGTCTCCCAATCAGCTTTACCACACAGTGGCTCTATCGCCGTTCGAATCAGCTGAATTCGTCTTTCTCCATTGGTAAATGTCCCATCCTTTTCAGCGTGACTTGAACCGGGCAGAACTACATCAGCAAGTTCCGTTGTTTCCGTCGGAAGTATATCCTGCACTACAAGGAAATCTAACTTTTTTAGTCCACTTACTACATAATTAACATTAGCATTCGTATGGGCAGGATCTTCACCAAAGATATAATAACCCTTTAACTTGCCTTTATTCATCGCTACGTCCATCTCTGTGCATGTCAGGCCTATCTTATCATCCAGTTTGGTTTTCCACGCTTTTTCAAACTTCTTCTGTGCCTTATCATCACCAACGTTCTGATATCCAACAAATTTATTAGGCAGTGCTCCCATGTCACACGCACCCTGTACATTATTCTGACCACGAGTAGGATTTATTCCTACACTTGATCTTCCAAGATGCCCGGTAACGGTAGCAATGTTTGCAAGCGACATAACGTTGGCTGTGCCGGTTGAATGTTCTGTCATTCCAAGACTGTAAAGAATCATTGCATTTTTCGCATTTGCATACAACCTGGCGGCTTCAATAATCCTGTCCTTGGCGACACCCGTTATACCTGAAACGTATTCCGGTGTGTATTTCTTGACACCTTTTTTGATTTGATCAAACCCTTCTGTACGTCCCTTGATAAACTCCTTGTTCTCAAGCCCTTCTTTTATGATTACGTGTATCATTCCATTTAACAGAGCTATATTTGTACCGGGTATCAGGTTCAACCATACATCCGCCTTTTCCGCAAGTTGTGTCTTTCTCGGGTCGCCTACAATCAGTTTTGTCCCTTTTTTCAGAGCATCTTTTACTTTAAGACCTTGAATCGGGTGTGCTTCATAGGGATTAGCGCCAATCACGAATAATAGATCTGTATCACGTATCTGATTAAATGAATTAGTCGCGGCACCGCTTCCATAGCACGCGGCTAACCCAGACACGCTGGCGCTGTGGCATACTCTTGCGCAGTTATCAACATTATTTGTGCCCATCATTCTGGCAAGCTTCTGGAATATATAGTTCTCTTCATTTGTACACCTCGATGAAGAGAGGAATCCAAGGCTGTCCGGACCATGTTTCTTTTTAATCTCGGTAAACTTTTCAGCAATAAGGGAAATTGCCTCATCCCAGCTGGCTTCTTCCAGTTTGCCATTCTTTCTAATGAGCGGCGTGGTTATTCTGTCTTTATGGTGTATGTGCTCGTAACCAAATCTACCCTTTACGCAAAGACTTCCTTTGTCGTTAACCGGTGCATCAAAGCACGGTGAAATCGAGACAACCTTCTTGTCTTTTACATTCAAAAAGTAGTTGCAACCCGTTCCACAGTATGTACAGGTGGTTCTGGTCTTTTCAAATTGCCAAGGACGTCCTTTGCCTTTTGCAGACATTTCCTGAAGCGCTCCAACCGGACATGCGTCTATACATTGGCCACAAAGTTCACAATCACCCTCTTTAGAGATATTGGTTTTACTTGGAGTACCAATTGCCGTAAATCCGTTAGCCTTAAACCCGATCGCGTATGAACCCTGGAGTTCTCCGCAGGTGCGAGCGCATCTGGTACACATAATACATTTATCTTTATCCCACTCTATTACCCCATTATTTGGAAGTTCAGGGAATTTTCTAATAGTCTGCTGACTCCACTCTGCATGTACACCAAACTGGTAGGCGTAGTTCTGGAGTTTGCAATTTCCTGTTTTTTCGCAGGTCATACAGTCATTAGGGTGGTTGCCTAGAATCAACTTAAGGTTGTTTCTTCGGAGTTCCGCAATGTTATCGCTTTCCGTTACAACACTCATGCCATCCCAGACAGGAGCGTTACAGGCCGTAACCGGTCCCAGATTACCATCTACCTCAACAACACACATTCTGCATTGTCCAAATGGCTCTAATAGGCTCCAATGACATAAATGCGGGACATGGATGTTATTTTTCTTGGTAACATCAAGGATGGTTTCACCATCATTTGCTTCATACTCTTTCTGGTTAATTTGTAACGTAATTTTTTTCATGTTCCCTCCCTAATTACTGAACAAGTAAGCTTTAGTTAAATAAACTGCTATATATCAAAAGTATCTTTTATGTGCTGATGTACAAACTCGTTTTTGAGTAGCAAAATAAACGTCAATAAATAACGTAAATCTATCAGATTTTACAAATATGATAGTATGTAATCAATAATAATAAATAATATCGGCAATAAATATTAAGCTAAACAATTATTATAAACATGCACAACATCAGTTATTATAAAGCGTTATGGCCATGTTTGGTTGTTGGTAATAATTACCGGTTGGTTTGGCTTAATAATAAACCCTGATTGGAAGTTATGTAAGGTTGGAGTTGTCAGTTGCTCAGTCAGCAGCTACGACAGCCTTCTTCTCAACATAGTGCAATGCAAAAGTTTTACATGCCTCCACGCAAGCCATATCATCAAACCCTTTACAATCATCACAGTTAAAGGCGACAGCCATCTCTGGCTCTTTCGTGATAGCACCGAAAGGACAGGCATCAATACATGCCCAACAGCCGGTACATTTTTCCTGGTCAATGATGACGTTACCATCCTCAAATTTAGTAATTGCACCATATTCACATGATTCTCTGCACTTAGGTTTTTTACAATTCTGGCAATAGTTTGCATGCGGCTTATCTTTTCTGAAACTTATATTAATCCTCGAAACTGGTGCAGGGTCTTCAAAAGATGACAAAATTACATCTTGTGACTGTGAATGTCTTGCGGCACACTCAATCATGCATCTTTTACAGGTAACGCAGAGTTTGCTTGTAAATCTTTTTTTTGGTTTTGACATAATGTATTAACGGTTCTTATGGTACCCGTCTTATAAAATTAAAATATTTAAATAGCGAACCCATAATTTATCAAAATTGTTGTTTAAGTGCAATAATTTTTATCTTAAAGTAGTATACATATCCTAAAGAAATGCTCATATTTTCACGGCGTCTATAAATTCCTTTATAAGCCTTTTATCTTTTTGGCCGGGTTTTGTTTCCACGCCTGAAGATACATCAACTCCATATGGCTTTACGATTTGTATAGCCTGTGATACGTTCAAATGTGTTAATCCTCCTGCTACTATTATGGGAATGGAAGTCTTTAGTTTTCTTACAATTTTCCAGTCAAAGGTGGTACCGGTTCCACCCATTTTGTTTTCTGAGTATCCATCGAGCAGGATTGCATTAGGTTTATACTTTGTAATCGGAGTGATATCTTTCTCATTTTGAATTCTAAAGGCCTTAATCGTTTTAATATCTTTCAAGTTATTGATAATATTTGGAGGTTCATTACCGTGTAGTTGTACTGCATCAAGTCCGCAATATCTGTAGGCCGTTTCGATACATTCCGCTGTTTCATTGACAAAGAGCCCAACCGTCGTAACGAATGGAGGCAATTTTCGTATAATAGCCCGGGCTTTTTCTTTGCTTATCTTTCGTATACTTTTGGCAAACACAAAACCAAGAGCATCCGCACCGTAATCGACAGCAAAAATTGCATCATTTAAATTCTTTATTCCACATATTTTCACCTTAGTCATCGATCAAACGATATCAAAATATGTATATCAAGTCAAATTGATAAATTCATGAGAAAAATATCTTCAGATTTGTTCTAAGTATAAAAGGCTGGATATATTAAAATGTTTTTGTTATAAAGAAATGATATGAAAAATTTCAATTCTGGACAGAGGAAAAGTATTATGAGGCAGTTTAGGAGTTCAAAGTCAGTGATAATGCGATGCAAACAATCATTTTTGATCTTAAGTGTTATCACTATTATGTTTTTAACATGCTCTTGCGGAGAGTCAGATAGAACAGCACAGGAAGAGATAGGGGCGTTGGAGGAAAATATAACAACCGCTCAAGACGAAAGTGACGAGCCTCTTTATGAAAGTCAGACAATTTTCAGGATGCACATGCAGGATCTTGATGAGTGTGAAGATGCTTTGATAGATTCTGTTGACAGGCAGGATTGGGAAGTAATAAAAAAATGTGCAATGGATTTGAAAAACGCATCTGCTGTGGTCTTTACCGGTAAAGGGAAAGACGATTTACCGAGGGAATTTGTACTGATAGATACCATGTTTCATTATCAGGCACTTGCCGTAGTTGAGGCAGCTGAATCCAGGGAAATGGTTAAACTCAATATAGAATATGAGAAATTACGGGACACATGTGATCGTTGTCATGAAAAATATAAAACGAAGGATATGTAATAGAGGGCTGTAGGCTTATCATCGTTTTTTTTATATTGAAATCCGGTCAATGTTTTATTAACATCACTTTTTTACTTTGTCAGAAAATTTATATTAAAGGTTATCATTTATGAGCTTAGATAAAATAACAAGTATTCTTGGTGATGAAGAGGCTGGAAGTCTTCTAAATCACAAGGCTAAAGTTTCCCGTGAACAGTTACATCTGCCCGGACCGGATTTTGTTGACCGGATATTTGCTCTTTCAGATCGGCCAACGCCGGTTTTACGAAGCTTGCAAAGTATATTTTCTCACGGAAGGTTGGCAAATACCGGTTACGTTTCAATTTTGCCGGTGGACCAAGGCATTGAACACTCTGCTGCAGCCTCTTTTGCACCAAACCCCATATACTTTGATCCCGAAAATATTGTTAAACTTGCTATTGATGGTGGGTGTAATGCTGTTGCGTCTACGCTGGGAGTTCTCGGCATCGTAGCAAGAAAATATGCTCACAAGATACCTTTTATTCTTAAATTCAATCACAATGAGCTTCTAAGATATCCAAATAAGTTTGACCAGGTAATGTTTGCATCTATTGAACAGGCGAGAGACATGGGCGCTGTGGCGGTCGGGGCTACAATTTATTTCGGTTCCGATGAGTCGACACGCCAGATTGTAGAAGTCAGTGAAGCATTTAATATTGCACATGAGATGGGAATGGCGACAATTCTCTGGTGTTATTTACGGAACTCTGCATTCAAAAAAGGTGGTATCGACTATCACACCTCAGCAGATCTTACCGGGCAAGCTAATCATTTGGGTGTGACAATTGAAGCTGATATTATTAAACAGAAACTACCTGAGTGTAACGGAGGCTACAACGCCTTGAACGAAGACGGAACGAGCTACGGTAAGACCCACAAGAAAATTTATTCAGATTTATCATCAGACCACCCTATAGATTTAACCCGCTTACAGGTTCTCAATTGTTATATGGGAAGGGCAGGGCTTATCAACTCAGGAGGCGCTTCCGGAGAGAACGATCTTGCCCAGGCAGTAAAAACCGCAGTTGTCAACAAACGTGCCGGGGGAATGGGGCTTATCAGCGGGCGAAAAGCTTTCCAGAAACCTATGGATATAGGTATTGAACTATTAAACGCGATTCAGGATATTTATCTAGATGAAGAAGTCACAATTGCGTAAGATAGAGTTTATCTATATAAACATACTTAACCTACGCTTATTCCGTTATAAGCTAGATCTTCGGTAACTACTATTCCTCACGAAAGACACAATAAATTACTTTAGTGATATTTCGTGGGGATTTTTAAAATTCCTCATTAAATTAATTGTCCAGGCTTACAATTTTATCTGCTGATAATAGCGTTTTCTTTACCAACTCCGCATTTGGAAGGTCAACAGATGTCACCTTCCTTTCCGCTTCTTTCTTGCTGGATCCACCTGCAACATGTCGATAGAAAAGCCGTTCTTTTATGGTTTTTGGTGGAGTGTCGATATACCAGACCTCATTCATTTTTGTGCGTATCAAGTTCCAGGGATGAGCATTGAGAAGGAGATAGTTTCCTTCAACTATGATGAGCCGGTTACCAGGTTTAATAGTGATAAAATTCTCCACGGGGTCGTGTATCTTTCTGTCATAAGCAGGGCACATTATACTCCGATCCGGAAATTCATATAATTGGTTTATTAATTCCACAAAAGATCCAGCATCAAATGTTTCGGGTGCTCCTTTAACTTTTGTGAGACCACGTTTTTTCAGAATGCTGTTTGGTAAATGAAAACCGTCCATTGGGACAACGGCAGCCAAATCATCTCCGGTACGAAAATTAATTTCATCCGTAAGCTTTCCGGCCAGCATACTTTTTCCTGCTGCAGGACAGCCTGTTATGCCTAGGAGATATCTATCTTTATCTGGAGAATTAGATAAAGTTTCCAGTAGTTCAGTTACTAGTTTGTTTATTAACTCCTTCATAAGGGTGTGGCGTTTTCGTTGTCAGTAGGGGCATGTTGCAACGTGCCCTAATCCCACAATATTTCCGAGGTACAATACATGGCACGAGGCATCGTGCCCCTACGGGGAATAGTGCTGGTTTAATTTAATCTTGTAGATTTTACTTTGCGTTCCTGGTCATTCCAGTCAAGCATTTTCAGAAATGAATTTTAGGTAGGTGAGTACGTCTTCCTTGCTTCCTATAATCAAGGGTACTTTTTGATGGAGTTCTGTTGGTACAATATCCATTATGTTTTCTTTACCGGTTGTTGCCATTCCACCGGCTTGTTCTACGATAAATGCCAACGGTGAAGCTTCATATAATAGACGCAATTTAGCTTTCGGTTTTTCCGGATCCTTATAGTCGGCAGGATATAAGAATATGCCACCATATAGCAGGTTTCTGTGAAAATCTGCTACAAGAGAACCGATATAGCGCAAAGAATATGGCCTTTCTGTGGCAGGATCTTTTTCTTTGAGATAATTGATGTACTTCTTTGTTCCTTCATCCCAGAATCTTGAGTTACCTTCATTTGCACTATAGATTTTTCCCTGTGAAGGTGTTTTTATGTCAATATGGGACAGGATGAATTCTCCTACACTCGGGTCTAAAGTGTAACCGTTTACCCCCTGGCCAGTTGTAAAAACCAGCATTGTGCTTGAACCATAAATTATGTAACCGGCCGCAACCTGATCAGATCCTTTTTGAAGACAGTCCTCAACTGTTCCAATTTCACCATCTGTCTTTTTTCGATGTATGGAAAATATCGTACCTATGCTGACATTTGCATCGATATTGGACGAGCCATCAAGAGGGTCAAAAAGCAGCACATAATTACCTTTAGGAAATCTTTCCGGTATCGGTATAGCCTCATCCCTCTCCTCAGATGCCATTATGCAAAGATGCCCACCATGATCCATAGCTTTAAATAATATATTATTGGCATATTCATCCAATTTCTTCACTTCTTCACCATGGATATTCTCTGTGCCGGTGAGGCCAAGTATGTCAACAAGCCCAGCCTTGTTGACTTCTCTTGATATGATCTTTGCTGCATATATCAAGTCCATTAGCAATCCTGTCAGATTGCCTGTTGCCAGAGGAAAATCTCTTTCTTGTTCGATAATATGCCGTTGTACGCTCATTCCCTTTTGTCCCACTAAAATACCTCCTGAACTTTTCTGGTTTTAATCATTTGTATATTCTTTCGTTGATTTGTTTTATATTGATTAATTAATTTGAACAAAAAGTAGTGGAATGGTCATGCCCGAGGCCGATCTGCCTTCGGAACGACTTTCTCCTTATGTTATTCAGTGAAACAAATTTTTTGTCTATAACATCCATTCTATATATATCTTCCTTACTCGAAGATTTATCAGTTTTTATTGAAATAAAGAATTAGCTTTAAGATCGTGCCCTCTTGAAAATGCGGCAGCACTCATCATTCGTTTACCTTCCGGTTTTACCTCTTTGATCCATATACTACCATTTTCTGTGGCCACCCTGATACCTTGACTTGAAATTTCCATGATTGTTCCTGGAGCGGTAACTGCTCCGTTATGAGAAGGATTATCTCTCTCAGTCTTTAGGATTATTATTCTCTCTTTTGAATTATTTTTCATTAAAAAAGTATAGGCGGATGGTTTCGGATTCATACCTCTTACAAAATCATGTATCTTCTCTTCTCCTTGATTCCAGTTAATGAGACCATCTTTCTTTTTGATCTTTGGTGCAAGGGAAACGAGTCCTTCGTCTTGTTTTGTGTATTTTGCATTTCCCGTTTCGATTTGCATTAAGGTTTCAGATAAGGTCTCTGCACCAAGCTTGCTCAATCTGTCTCCCAGCTCACCTGCAGTCTCCTCAGAGTCAATTGTTAGTGAGTTACGGACGATAACTTCACCGGCATCCATTTTACTGCTCATAATGATAGTGGTGATCCCTGTCTCCTTCTCTCCGTTGACGATTGCCCAATTAATAGGTGCTGCGCCGCGATATTTAGGCAGCAGTGAGGCATGGATGTTCACACACTTATGTTTTGGTAAATTCAGTATTTTGTCAGAAATCTTTTGTCCAAAAGCAACAACCACGACAACATCGGGATTCAGTTTTTCAAGTTTTGCTATGGCCTGCTCACTATTTACATTTTCTGGCTGTATTACCGGTAATCCCGCACCTAACGCTATGTTCTTGACAGGAGATGCTTCAGGCTTTCCTTTACGTCCTTTGGGTTTATCTGTTTGTGTGATAACGGATACAACGTTATATTTAGATTCGATCAAGTATTTTAAACTGGGAACCGCAAATTCAGGCGTACCCATAAAAACTACATTCATACTGTATTTGATTGAGAATTGTTAAAAATCGGGTTAACACCGGCTCTGTTATTTTGATAAGAGAGTTCAAGCTCTTTTAGTTTCTGTTGGTTAGCGATTGTGCTTGCAGGGGTCATTTTTTCGATAAAAAGACAACCATTTAAGTGGTCGATTTCATGCTGCCATGCGCGACTCAATAAGCCTTCCGCTTCGATCTCAAGCTTCTCCCCTTTGAGGTTGTAGGCGATGACTTTAACATGATGTGATCGCACAATCTTTCCCATCACATCCGGGAATGACAGGCAGCCCTCCTCTTCCAAAGTTTCACCTTCTTCTTCGCTGATATACGGGTTTATGAATACCCTTTCACCGGTTTTTTCACCAGTTACGTCCAATACAACTAAACGCATTGACAGCCCTACCTGAGGCGCCGCAAGACCGATGCCACAAGCATTATACATAGTCTCAAGCATCTCTTCGGCAATTTGACAAATCTCGTTGTTTATCTCTTCAATTGGCTTTGCTTTCGTTGTTAGGACAGGATTTGGGTAGATAGCTACTTCCATTTTGTAATGATATTATTCAGGGTTAAAAGCGCTACATTAAATGTTTTTTTATCAAATCAGTATATAGTATTATTTCCGGAAAAAGCAAGGATTATTTGTTTTTTTGTTGACAATAGTAATTCAATATCATAAACTTATCCTTTTAAATACGAGTAAGTTAGAACATATAGATAACAGAATATACAAAATATAATACTAAAGGAAAAGTTTAATGCCAACAAGAAAATCCGCAAAAAAAACCATAAGACAAGACTCCGTGCGCAGAATGAGAAATAGAAGTGACAAATCCGCATTGAGAACTCAAATAAAGAAATTTGTTGTCGCTGCCAAAAGCCATGATTTTGATGAGGCGGGGAAGCACCTGTCACTAGTGACAAAAAAGCTTGATAAAATTGCAGCCAAAAATATTATACACAAAAAAACAGCATCAAGAAAAAAATCTCGCTTAGCCAATTTTCTTAATAAACAAAAAGCCGCTGCATAATAAAATATTCTGGAGTTTTTTTAAACCTGTTTCTAAATATCATTAAGCAGGCCATTCAAATGTGCTTCTATACATTTTGGTAGGTCAAGTAAGTGATATCCACCCTCCAGGCAGGAGACAATTCTACCTTCGCAACAATCATTAGCAATATTTTGTGTCAGTTTTGTTAATGCATTGAAATCAGAAGCTTCTAAACTTAGACCGCTTATGGGGTCTAAACGATACGCATCGAAACCGGAAGATATCAACACAAATTGCGGATTGAAGCTTTTAATTCTTTGCTTCAATATATCATCAAAAATCTTTAAATATTCCTGAGGTTCTGTATTATAAGAGAGAGGTATATTTATTGTAAAGCCGGAACCACTGCCTTTTCCTGTTTCTTCTTTTGCGCCTGTTCCCGGATAAAATGGGTATTTGTGCATGGAGAAATACAATACGGAGGGATCGTCATAGAAGGCATCCTGTGTTCCATTGCCATGGTGTACGTCCCAATCAATTATTGCAATTCTATCAAGGTTGTATTTTGATTGAATATACTTTGCCGCGATTGCAACATTATTAAATAAGCAGAAGCCCATAGCTTTTGTCGGAGTAGCGTGATGGCCTGGAGGGCGTACTAAACAAAATGCATTATCTGCCTTTTTGTCCATTACTAAATCAATAGCGGTGAGTAGTGCGCCTGATGCGTATAGAGCGGCTTCATACGAGTCAGGAGACACATAAGTATCTGGGTCTAAGTATCCACCTCCTGTTCCGGCAATTTCAGCAGTCTGTTCTATTTGACTTATCGTGTGAACAGCAGATACTTCTTCTTTCGTCGCCGCTCTTGGTTTCTTAATATCTAATTTCTGCCAGATACTTGTCGAACGGAGATGTTCAATAGTATTTATTATCCTTGTCGCATTTTCAGGATGATTGGCCCCTGTATCGTGTTTCAAAAAAATATCATCGTAAATAACAGATGTCATGGTTATTTTAAATAATCGAAAGATGTATTGGCGGTTTTTTTATTATAAGGAAAACTGTACGGTAGCTATGTTAAATAATTCTTTTTGCTAAATCAAATCAATTATAATTAAAGGAATCTTCGGTAAATGAATAAAACAGAGACCATATCAGACTACGAATTATTAGCATTGATACACAAAAGTATTGATGTGGAAAAGCTGAAAGAACAGGATAAGACAATAACAAAAAAGAGAGTAGACAAACTATTTCAAAATGTTGAAAACTATATGAAAAAGGAGGATCCGGCTAATTCCGACAAAAAAAGAACAGATGCTTCAAATATAAATAAGGAAATGGATCTAATAGTAGTAAATGTTGATGGTGCATCAAGAGGGAATCCCGGAGAAGCAGGGATTGGAGTTGCCATATTTGACAAAGATACAAATTTGATAAACGGAGCCTGTGACTACCTCGGAGTGGCAACTAATAATGTAGCAGAATATAGGGCACTGATTCTTGGTGTTAAACTGTCCATAGAATATAAAGCGAAAAGGACATTATTTAAATCTGACAGTGAACTTATGGTAAAGCAGATTAAGGGGGAATACAAGGTTAAAAATACGCAGCTTAAGCTTCTTTTTGCTGAAGTGAAAGACCTTCTAAAAAATCTGCCAAACTGGAAGATAATGCATGTTCCCAGAGAGGAAAACAAGGAAGCTGATTTATTGGCAAATAAAGGCGTAGATATGTCTATTAAAAACAGGTAGGTAAATCAAATTAGATCCTCCACTTCCTCTGACCTTTCAGTATGACATTTTTAGCATCCATATGCCAGATGGAACAAAGATGGCCAGCTCTCCATTAAGGATAATTTACAAATTACGTAAAATGCTAAAGATACTCACGAAAAACAATTTACGGATACTTTTCATTTCCATTGTATCTTTTCTCTTTACGTGTAATTGTCTTTTTGCAAAAGAGGATTTTAAGGATGTTCCTGTTTATAAGGTTGGGGACAAGCAAAAATTCTGGACGTGGAATTTAACAGTCATGCCGCCCGAGGATAGCGAATTGCAGGCAACGTGTCGCGGTGTAGGAGAATATGTTTACGTCTTTGTCTCTGATGAGGTATGGGAAGTTGATGTCTTTGAGAGGGACATAGAGAAGATAATACGTACTTTCGATCGCTCTACTCCGGAAACTTCAATTGACAAGGATAAAGGGATGTATGATGTCCTTACTGAAACTTTTGGTATTCCACCTGATGTAGACAACGACCGCAGAATATATTTTCTGATTTCGCAGTTGGGGGAGTATCGTGGTCATGACTTTGATGGTTATTTTCGTTTCCTTGATGAGCTTGAAGGAAAACATAGCAATAAAAAAGAGATATTATATTTAGATTGTGAAGACCCTTCCGACGATTACCATCTTGGAATTATTGCGCATGAGTTTCAGCATCTCATACACTGGAAGTATGACCCGCGGGAAACTAAATGGGTTGGTGAGTCATTGTCAGAGGTAGCAATGATTCTTTGCGGATATTACACAGATCAAAAACATGTAATCAAATATTTAAACAATACGGACAGTCCCTTGATATCAGGACGTCATATGGTTGATTATAGAGCATGTCTCCTGTGGGGAACATATATTTATGAACGTCTTGGAGTAGCGTTTCTGGGAAATCTGGTACAAGAGAAAGCAAGCGGTATCAAAGGTTTTCAGAATACTCTGAACAGCATGCACATTGAGGATAACTTTTTAAATATTTTTGGAGATTGGCTGGTTGCAAACTATGTAAGTAGTAATCCTGTCAAAGAGCGAAAATTCAGCTATAGATCTATTTCGCTACCTACCACTCCAACCATTAAACATTTCTTTTCATTGCCGGTCAGTGAAACCGGGACAGTATCCGGATATGCAGTGGATTATTTGAAATTCAGTATAGCGCGAGCGAAGGATAAGAAACTGAGAATACGTTTTGAGTGTGAGTGCCCTGATGATTTCCTTATCAAGGTAGTCAAAATAAATAATGATGATCCGTCCAATCCCAGGGTAGAAGATATTAAATTGGGTAAGCCGATAGAGACCTTTGATGTGAGTAATGTAGGAATGGACTGTAGAGAGATTGTACTTGTGGTGTCGGTATTGAAACCTGCGAAGAAACCCGTTGCTTACCGCTTCTCAGCATCTTTAATTCCAGATGTAGAAGCAAATTGAACCAACATTGATCTATTTTACTTTCTATAATATGGATCAAAAAATGTAGGGGCTGTTTCCCAAACAGCCTTTATTGTACGGTTTGTTTCCCCTGTTCGACTAATGACAGACAGAAATGGGTCTGACGGCAGTCCTTTCTTTCGAGAGGAGTCCAATACTGGAATCCTCTCGAAAGAAAGGAACATCTCCCTGTTTTCAAAAGCTTATCCCTTCATCTTTTTCTTCATCACTGTTTTTCTTTTCCTCAAATTTTGATTCGTATGCATAGCAGATGAACTCTTTCTCGCCAGCTTGATCAAGTCTGTTGAGATTACACAGCACTTCTTCCTCTTCTCCCTCTTCGTCTTTTCTGCATGTTGTACAGAGATCAGGTTTGGAAATAAGATTTGGATTTAATTTTTCTCCGTCGTCATTATAATAACCGGAAATTTCATCTTCTTCAAAATTCATTTCACAATTCCTTAAATTTTTGTTCTATGATATATGTTTTGTAGGGGCACGTTGCACGTGCCCCTACAATCATAAAATCACAAACCTTTTTCAACCAGCCATTCCAGCAACAAATGAAGCTCAACTGCATCTTGATAATTCAACCCGTAATCCATGGCAAGAGAAATATCCCGATTACCATCAAGAACCAGTTTTAATTTTGAAAAGAGAAGTTTTTTGTTTTCTGTTAAATCCATATTTGAAACTTGTTCAAACATAGTTTCCAGTTCAGAACTGTTTTCCTGCTTTATTCCCCTTCTAAACATTTCCACAATTTGAGCAGAATTGGTTTGGCCATAACCCCCATCTTTTCTACAGTTAAGATATGCGGTAAACGCTTTTTTCCATGCCTGTTCTGCAGCTTTGGTATTACCTGTTGCTATTTCTAAATTATAAAGAATATCATATACATTCCAAATTGTTGCAGCATGATCAAAAGAACTTTTACACTCAATTGCACGTTTAATCTCATCCCAGGCGTCATCATATCGTTTTAGATTAATTAAGGTATTTGCAAGGTTGCTTCTATCTTTACCTTCATTTCGAAGATCATTTAATTCAAGATCAATATCACAAGCCTGCCGGTAAAATGTAACAGCATCTTCTAGGTATCCATACTGATTATAAATATTTCCAAGCTGATTAAGAGATGAAGCTTCTCCATTTTTATTTTTAATTTTTATACTAATAGCAAGAGCTTGTCTATACGCTTTTTCCGCCTCTTTAAAATTATCAATTTCCTCACAAACCCTGCCAATCTGGTGATATGCCACGGACATCATTTGAAATTCACCAAGCTATTCAAAAATTTTTTTCGCGTCTTCATGTTCTTTTATTGCCTCTTCATATTTTTCCTGATACATATACACGGTACCAAGTTGTCCTTTGGATACAGCAACTTCTCTTTTATGATCCAGTTTTTCACTTATTTTTAAAACTTCTTTATAGCTATTTTCAGCTTCAATCAGTTTTCCTAAAGATATCAAACATGTACCTTTATATTCTAAAGATACGGACTTCATTCTTTCAGCAGATTTATTTCCTGTATCAGCCAATTTTCCAAAACGGAGTATAGCCTGTTCCAAAAAACCGATTGCCTGTTCTGAAGAACCTGCACGTGACAGCACATCTCCCATTATGTTATGAGCCATAGCAATATGATAATCAGCGCCGGAATAAGCATCTTCACCTTCATCAAGACTCTTCTGCAGAAGCCTTTGAGCTGTATCATAAGTTGCCTGCAAATTTCCCTGGGTTAGCAACCGCTCAATTTTCATTGCTTCAGCTCCAAATGCAGCGCTACTCCACTCTTTAATATTTTCATTAATCATTTCTCTGATTTGTACTACTTTTTTCAGTGCCTTTGGTTTATGGAGGTGTGCAATTAACTGTTCAATGCCTGTTGCTATTTTAACAACAATTTCAGGGGAATATCTCTCTTTCATATATTCAAGGAGAGCAAGAAGATTTGCAAGTTCAAGAATAGTAAGATGTGATGCTATTCTTGCATCTTTAGATAGTTGGCTATTTAAATAATTGACTAAATCCACCATTGCTTCAGCCCATTGAACCTGCATATCCTCTTTTTCAGATTCGGCTATTTGCGAGAGCATATAGGAAGGTAATGCAGGGTCTACCTGTAAATGTCCATATCCTTTATCTGCTGCTAATCCAACATCTATTAACGGTGCTGCAATTTTTAGTATTTCCTCTTGTTTTCCCAGATTCAATAATTGAGACCAGATTCCCATGTGAACTCCTCCGTGAAACAGTGCCAGAGGTTTCAGCTTATCTCTGACACTATATCCTACATTTTTGGGCAACATTCTTAAAGAGAGTTCTATGCTTGCATAGAGCGATTTTTCTCTCTCTTCAGGGAATTTTTTATGGATATCTGCCATTAATGTATTGAGATCTTCTGTTGCTGCCAATACACCTCGTGCCGCAACTTCATTGGTGATCAGCACCAGAGCACGTGCATGGCAGTTTACCGCATTTACCAGATCTTCAATCTCTTCGGGCGTATTGCCGCTATCATTTACAGGCGGTTCCTGTCCATTCTGCTTGAGAATATCACAGACCAGATCTATGGCATCGGTTTTTGTTAATGCACCAAGGTCTATTTCATTTTGTGCAAACGGAACAGGAAGTTTTTCTCTGGTAGTAAAAAGTAAGCGTGTTTTTTTAGATTCCAGCAGTGATTCACATAATTCAAACAGCTCATTGATCAATTTATCATCTATAAGCGCTTCGTCTTTTTGGAATGGATCAGGAAGGATCGATTCAAGATTATCAATTACAACAATTGTAGCATAATCATTGAGTTCTCTATGAATTGGTTGCAGTGCCTCATTATTATTTTTGTATTCTGCAACACTATAATTTATTCCTTCAGGAACAAGCTGCTGCCCAATTTCATCAATAACGGCACGTATTTCAGTAACATGTTCCACACAGACAAAGGCTGCCTTTTGGAATTGTTCTGTTCTGACCAGCCAGTGCGCACATTCCAGGGCAATTGCAGTCTTCCCTGATCCTCCCTGACCACGGATAGAAGCATACTGTTCTTTTCCAAACTGTCGTTCCAGGGCAAGAAGCTCTCTTGACCGGCCCACAAATGTATGGGTCATTTTCTCTTTTTGCTCAGCTATTTTTCCAATGCTGAGAGTTTTAGTTTTCTTAATTAACTGTTCACCGCTTTTTTTAATAATCTGAGTAAAAAGCTGGGGATCAGTTTCATCCTGGTAGAGTACCGGCACAAACCAGTCTTGCAGATGAAGGTCACCGGCTCCCGGGATTTTTCCTCTATGCGTGTTGCGAGCAAGTGCAGATTGTGCATCAAGCACTGCTTTGCCAACCCGAGCCCCATTGGCAATTTCTTTATAAAAGGTTTCCACAAATTTTGACGCAGTTGTTACCAGCACAGAGTGAGTCATTGCGATAACCGAGGTAATCCCCTTTTCTAAAAGTGTTACCGCGACTGAGGCTGTTGGTTTCTTTTGAGTTTTTGCCGTCTGGCAGGCTTCAAGAAGCATGAGCGGGACTTTGTAATCATTCAGATTTTTTCCTATTTCATCAGCATCAATAAGTACACTTTTTCTTTTGTACGGTTTGTCTTTGTCCTCCGGATCTTCAAAACAGAGAGCGCCAAGCCCGGTCTGTTCGTTGTACACGCCATGGCCATCAAAATGGACAACATCATAGGGGTTGCTGGATTCATCCGCCTTTTTAATTTCCTCCATCATTGCGGGAAATGTGGCTGGAGAACAGACAGTGAGAGAGATAAGTTCAGTTCCCAGATTTTCAACAGCAGTAATTAAGGGAATCGCGCTTGCCCGGTGGTCGATATATCCAGCACGTTCATCCTCAGGCCGTGCGGTAACCAGTAAAATTCGTATGGGAAGTTTTATTAAAGGTACTTTTCTCTCTTTTCTATTGGGAAGTCTCCTTTTTATACCAACCTGTTTTCCTCCCTGGCACAAAAAACCATCATCATCATGGAGAAGTTCCCAGGGAATTGAGAGCAGTTGTGTTGCCGCTTTTTCTGCATCTTCCATTTTTTCTGTTTCCGCACCAATAGGAAGATTTTTATCAACCTTTACAGAAAAACGGAGGTCACAATCTGTAGAATTTTTCCAGGCATTTACTACTTCACGGGATTCTTTATGACCAAGGATAGCCTCATATAATGCCTTACCAAGTTCCGGTAATTTATCTTCAATTTTTTTGGCTCGTGTTTTAAACACACCAACAGGCCACCGGTAATACTCTTCAAGATACCAGCTTAAATGATCAAATTCTATTGGACCAAAAGGAGATTTAAACGTGAACCGTTCACTTTCTATTCCTTTTTGTTTTCCATCCTTAGGATCAAAGAAAAGTTGTGCAGTAGCGCATGCCCGGTGTTCACCATTCTCCTCTTTCATAACAGGATCTCTTAATTCCAGAAGAAGTTCCGCTACAGGTTTTGAATCTATTGTTACACATTCCTGATCATTAGGGAGTTGGTGCCCAAGTGCAGAGAGGATTTTTGGCATTACGTTCTGGAGGTTTCCGGGTTCCAGATTTATGGGAATAGCAACCGGTTCCTCATCAAACCATAATGCAAGCGCGGATGGTTCAATTCCGGGAAGTAGAATCGGGATTGTTCGATAATCGTCAGGGTGATCTTTTTCTACTTCCAGAGATTTATTTATCTCTTTTTTCACCCAGGGAGAATTTACGGTATTTGGGCTGAGTACCACAAGAGTATGCCTTGCATTTCTAATTGCAGCATCAATTTCAGGTTCTAATTTACTTCCGCCTCTAAGATTTCTGGAATCAACCCAGACCGGGATTTTATACGCTTCCAGAGATTCCCTGAGTTTCTTAACAAAACCGTCATCCTTTGTAGCATGAGATATAAATACATATCTCTTTTTATTATTATCCAAATAATCCTCCACCTGCTTAATAGAGTAAAAAGAATTTTAGTAAACTATTTTATTCTCTGTCATCGCAATTTCTTTGATTCAGGTATTATTAATGCCTTCTCATGTCAAGGCATCTTCCTTTGTGGTAAAAAAGACTTTCTAAATATTCAACAAGCTCTATAAATTTAAATTTTAATTAGTTTTCTCAGTTTGACTATGATCTCTATAATGCTTTTTACAAATTAGCGATACAGCACGATGCGATAATGTGTCTGGCCGCTTCTTAATCTTGCGATAGCCTCATTTATATCATCAAAGCTGTATTTTTCAATTACGGGCTTGATATTGTGCCGAACTGCAAAGTCTAACATTTTAGCGATGGTTCCCGGGCTGCCAACAGGAGAACCTGAGAGAGAACGTTGACCAACAAGTAAGGGAAATAGATCTACATTAATTGGTTCCAGAAACGCGCCCACAAAATGCAGGCGGCCCCTAGGGCGCAGGGTGCTGATATAAGCACTCCAATCAAGTTTTACGTTGACGGTAGAAATGACAAGGTCAAATTGTCCTGATGCCGCTTCAATTGCAGATGTATCACGGGAATTGATCGTGTAATGGGCTCCCATTTTCAACGCTTCTGCTTTCTTGTTATCACTTGAGGTAAAAGCAGTGACTTCGCAGCCCCAGGCATTTAAGAACTGAAGGGCAAGGTGCCCCAAACCACCTATCCCTATAACTCCAACCTTGTCAGTTGACTTGATATTGAACTGAATGATAGGATTGAAGACCGTTATTCCACCGCAAAAAAGTGGACCTGCGCTTTCTTTATCAATTGTATCAGGTAGTTTTACAACACTGGGAGCGTTGGCACGGACTTTTTCTGCAAAACCACCGTAATGCCCAGCAATTGTTGCTTGTGCAGAGGAACACAAATTATGGTCACCGGACAAACAAGAGTGGCAGGTCATGCAATAGCCAGAGTGCCAACCCAGGCCTACAACATCACCAACGGTTAAATGAGTAACGTTGTTGCCTACAGAAGATACGGTACCCACTACTTCATGTCCCGGCACTATGGGGTATTGAGAAAAACTCCACTCATTGTCGATCATGCTTAGATCACTATGGCAGATACCACAATACTGGACATCAATTTCAACTTCATCGTTGCTTAATTGTCCGGGATCATACTCAAATGGCTTGAGATCCCCTTTGGATTCGTATGCCGCATACGCTTTGATCATGTTCGTACTCCTTAGATTTGGCCTATAGTGTATTAAGAATATAGTCGGTTGTCGATTACATACTCTTATGGATTTTATCAGTAGCTAATAAATTCTGCTTAAATCTTGAATGTCATAGTCATGATTTATATTACTTTAAGGTAATTATCAAGTGAAATTTCCAGGAAATATGAGTGGGAATTTGAACGACAATGGCTTGCCGAGATCGGTAGTGGGTGTTGCAATAGAGGAAAAGCAAGTATTAAGTTTCATTCATCGCCCGACAATAAACGCAGGCTAAAGCCTGCGGCTATTAATATAGAGAATAAAATTGCTTAACTTTGGTCTAGATTAACTGGTAAACTGCGGTAGATTTTGAGATTTATTTTCTGACTTCTAACATCTCAATAAAACCCTCAGTCCTTGTGGCGATCTGTCCCGACATATAGTTAGTATCGTCAACACAATCTCCATCAAGATTTAAAAGAGGGACACCTTCTTTAGCCATCTCTGCTTTAATAGTAGGTATTGCGGCATTGTTTCTTCTGCATCCCCAGGTGGAAAAGGCAATTATGCCGTCTACATTGTAATCTTTGGCTAATGTTTTAATAACCTTCAGTCTGTTATCTAAAGGTCCGTTGTTGTGGTTGGAGATCAGCTTTCGGGCGAGACTTTCGTATGGTTTGTCAGGATCCATTTTATCCCAGTAGACATGATTAATTTCCTCAAAAACTATTTTAGTTTTTCCCGCATTAGCGATTTTATCAAAGACATCTGCTTTGAAATATGGTTTTAATTCCAGCCAAAGTAGTCTGATCTCTTTTTCATCGGCAACTTCCCCATTTTTTCTTCTTGTTGCAATCATCCCCTTGAGTTCATCAACTATACCGGTGTAGAAGTCTACCGCATATTGTGAGCCGGCGAGATAGTGGCTTGGTACCATCATCCCAAGGCCGTCACCTCCCGCAAGAGGGGACAATGGATCTTGTCTCACATGATTCAATTCAATCATTTTTTCCCTTGCCTGGTTGGATAGTTCAATGGCCTCTGAAAGAGCGTGTTTTTCCATTTTTTTCCCAGTAACCTCTTCCATTTGCTTTGTTAGACTGATTAACTGCTTTGTCAGAAATTTTACAGAGTTGTCATTCATCTCATAAGGAACGTCTACTATCATGCTTTCTTTTCCTGTTATGGATTCGCAGATCTTTATTGTCTTTATGTTGCTGTCACATATCGTTGATGTCCCCGCGAGGAACAGGGGGCGAGGATAGACGCCCATATAGGCGTTTCCCAGTGCTGTCCTGTGGAAAGAGCAGACATCAGTTGGTATTGCTGCCAGATCAGCTTCAGTAAGAGAATGAGAACTCTGTCCAAATTTAGAGCAAAGTGCTGCCGCTATTTCTAACGAGAAGGGCTGTAGCTTCATCGCAAAAATGATTTCAGAGGGCACAAATAGCGTTGTCCACACTGAACCGTATTTGTATGTCTTATGAAAAAGTTCAACTACGCTTTTCGATAGAATATGAAAAGCTTCGATATCCTCCTTTCCAATACCTTTTCCGGTTACTTTTGAATATATATTCAGAAACCTGAATAGTTCTTTTACTAAGAAAGGAGTTAGTTTTTTAGCAACCTTCTTTTTTGCACTTTTAATATTTACCATAATTTTTTAGCTTGTTTGGTTTAGAAAATCTCTATAGTGATGCTTGGCAAAATTAATTTGTTATTACCAGAAATGTTTCAAATTGGGCATAAGTGGCTAAACCAATGACCGGGGAGATTATCAGGTTTTTATAATCACGCAGTTAGCTGCTCTATGAACGCTTCAATCCTGGTCTTTGTTTGACCATCACTCTTAGCACTATCGCAATTTATATGGAGTAGGGGAATATGCTTTTTCTCAAACTCTTCTTTGACTAAAGGATAATCATATAAGGTGTGGTCACAGAACTTTAAGGAGTGGTAGATTGCC
>JABHIW010000067.1 GCA_018670825.1 Candidatus Scalindua sp.
CAGTCAATTCAATAGTAAGGGCAAACCCTGTGGAGCCGAATGCCAGGATAAAACTTACTAACAATCCTGTAACTATTAGCTTTATTCTCACAAACATCAACATCTTTTCCCTTTCTTATTAATCGTATTACTATAGAAGAGAAGCATAAACTAATCAAGTAAAGGTGAACAAATAACGGAAGAATTTTGTTACTAACGATATACATACTCTAACTTATAAAAAATCATAAAAAAACCGGCAATTCTCCCGTATGGCAGAATGCCGGCTTTAAACTCTCTATCTGTCGTTATACTCTCGTTCTCTCTCTTCGGTGAACATACTCTTTCTAACATATCTACCCCTCCGTGTCAGTATCATTCACGATTGCAGTACTTCAGGCAGCTTTTTTCTGTCTGCGCCTTCTCCTTAGGTAGCTACCTCCAAATCCAGCCAGGCCGATTCCAAGCAGTGCTATAGTTGTCGGTTCAGGGACAGGATTTCCCCCAATAATATGGCCATCAATTTCGTCATTACCGCATGACATTGTCCAGTGTACGTCTACATCGTTTTCTGATGATACACCAGAAACATTAGCTAGATTTAAAACTACTTTTCTATAATAACTCAGGAAACCGTTTTTCTCCTCCGTCCCCGTATCATTTGACATTAAGGCACCTACGATTCCATCAGGCGTATCACTATCGGTCATTGCAAATGGTGCTGAACTATCGTAAATCAGATCATTTCTCCAAGAGACCCCTCCGTACAGCCCCTCTGCATCAGTACCAGTATCATGGCCATGGTCTCCATGTGCGTCTTGGGAGACACTAACTTGCTTCCTATAGTAACCGCCATAAGCCTCTGTATAAAGCCCAAAGTCTACCGCATATTCATAACCGCTACCACCGGAACCAGAGACATCACCATCAAATGATAATGCTAAATCTCCTGCAAAATAACCACCGTAATATCCTGCAATATGAGTATGATCTCCAGAATCATGAAGGTGATTATCGAACTCCATCTCTGTACCTTCAACATTAAATCTGGTTTGCAGTCCTAATGAAAGTTCTTGTCCATCTAATTTATAGAAGAGATAATCAGCTTCATATCCATCTCCACCGTGAGCATCATCATGGGAATCTGTTGCAAACACGTTCCAGCCATCAAATGTATCCAACGTGTCAATAACTGTAGTCGCCCTTGCAGTAGAGCACAACATCATAAGCATGACAATTCCTAATAACACCACCCTTAGACCACCGTTTTTATAAAACCGATACTTCATAGCACTTTCCCTCCTTTATAAAAAGCGGAACCACTAAAATACTCACTTATCTCTAGCTACGCCCAATGGACGTAGTTTTCACTCTATTAATAAACTTCAAAATACCTTCTTATTTATAGGTTAAGCAATACATACTACATACTACATACTACATACTACATACTACATACTACATACTACATACTACATACTACATACTAAAGTAATCAACCATCAATTCGTTTGTCATTATAAACGCTCCTGCCTCCCGAGTCAACTAATTTTTAAATATTCCCAAGAAACAAAATGCTTCATAACTTATAGTAGTTACTAAAATTATATAAATTATGAATAATTACCTTCAAGCCATTTTCTAATATATTATTATTCCCTATTAAACCAATAAAAGGAGTGAATATTCATTAATTGAAGCATACTCATTTAGCGGTCTGTACCCTTTACTCTGCTTATTATTATTTTTTCTATTATTTCTTTTGCCTCTTTAGCCTCAGGGAAACTGCTGCTGATCTTTAAAGCGCGTTCCAACTCTGTTAAGGCATCTCTCTGAAGCCCCTTTTTGTAATAAGCCACTCCAAGATGATAACGTATCGTAGGATTCCACGTAGCATTCCGTACAGCAGCCCTCAACTCTGAGACCGCCTCGTCATAACTAGCATTCAGATAATAAATCCAACCAAGTGTGTCACTTATGGCTGGAGTGTTCGGTGATAGTTCTTTAGCTTTTTCAGCCAGTACTAATGCTTCATCCATTTTGTCCTGCATTTTTGACGCATATAGCCATGCAAGGTTATTGTAAGCTGTTGGAGATTCAGGGCTTAGCTCAATTACCTTTCTATAGGCGCTGATAGACTCCTCAAGCATATCCTTAGACTCCAGTATTACTCCAAGATTAAGAAATGCAGAAACGTTATTCTGGTCAATACTTATGACTTTTCTATACTGTTTTAATGCTTCATCTAATTTCCCTTCGCTATGGTATATACCTGCAAGTTTGTTATACGAATGTGTAAGCTCCGGCTCTAATTCTATAATTTCCTTACAGATATCCTTTGCCTTATCTTTTTTCCCCATCAACAGAAGGGAGTCTATCTGTGATTCGTATGCAATTATATTAGCGGGAGCTATATTTGTTATTTTGTCATATTCTCTTACAATACGATTGAACCATCTATTATTGGTATATGCTAAAGCACGGGCTAAATGATATGGAATTTTACCTCCCAACTCCTTGTTCCGTCCACACAGCTTGATCAAATCCAGATACTGACTCTTTTGCGTGTCATTGAACGTTGTCATTGCTTTCAGATGTCGTTCCGCATTTTCAAACTCACCTTTGGCCATATATAAATTTAGCATACATAAATTTGCAACGGTACCATCCGGCTGAAAACTCAAAGCTTTCGTACACGCTTCCCTGGCCCCCTTATAATCTTTGTTTATTTGATACGCGACAGCTAAGTTGTACCACAATAGACTATTTTCCGGAAAATTCTCTACCCCCTGTTCATATGTAAAAATAGCATTTTCATACTCCTCAATATCTATATACAATATGCCCAGATCGTATACATTCAATAATTTTTGGTTTTTAGACAAAACTCGTTTCAATTGGGATATCGCCTGTGGCATATCTTCATTTCCTACATAAATCTTTGCCAGTACAGAGCGAGCTGTTGGATTATCAGTCTCAATACTTAGAGCGTTCGTTATCGCTTCATGTGCTTTGATATTATCATCCATAGCCATATAGCTTTTTGCCAGGGAGATATAGACGTTTACATTGTTTGGATATTCCTTTATTATCGAGTCGAACTCAGTTACGGATTCTGAGTATTTCCCCATTAAAGCATAAGAGTTTCCCAATCCAAAACGGGCTTCAACGGTATCAGGTTTAACTTTCAGTGCTGCTTTATAAAGCAGTGCAGCTATATCAGGTTTTTTTGCAGCTATATTAATGTTTGCAAGATTTAAGAACGCCGGAACAAAATCGGAATTTATATCAATTATTTTGTTGAATTCGAATACTGCGTCTTTTATAAGCCCCTTCCTCATATACGCCATCCCCAGGATATTATGTATACGCACATCTACAGGCCTGGTTTCTAGTGCTTTCTTACAGTGTTCAATGCATTTATCAAAATCACCTTGAGCGAATTTCATCCTGGCCATATTAAAATGCCCTTCAAAAGTATCACTCCTTAATTCGATCATCTTCGTAAACTCTGATTCTGCTTTTTCAAAATTCTTCTCTGCAAGGCTTACTTTACCTAATAAATTATGAGCTATCAAATTTTCCGGTTCGAGTGCTATAACATCCGAAAGCATCTTTGCCGCTTTCTCCGCATCACCCTGTTTAATAAGTACCCCTGCAAGTGCTAAACGCCCGGATATGGATTTACTATCTACACCAATCATGTTCTGATACATTGAGATTGCTTCATCCTGCTTGTCAGTCATTAGGTAGGCCCTGCCCAGATCATAGTATGATGATGCAAATTCCGGTTTATCCTTTATAATTTCAGAATATATTGCAATCGCCTCATCATTGCGATTTGTACTGAGGTAGGTATTGGCAAGAATTACTTTAGGCACTATATTTTCCGGAAAAATCTCCATCGCCTTCTTGCATTCACTAATTGCCAAATCAAAAAGACCAACCTGTCTTGCAAATACTGCTTTATTCAGTGCAAACGCAACTTGTTTCCCTTTTTCATGATTTAATTGGCATAAATCCAATAATTCTAAATATGCTTTTTTCTGGTCAAAAGTAAATGAAGGGATTGATTCAATTTGTTCCTCTGCTTTACTAAATTCACCATTAGCTGCATAAATATTTGTTAAAACAAGTTTAAAAGAGGGAACTTCAGGTTTTAATTCTATAGCTTTCTTACAGTATGATATAGACGTGTGGTAGTTTTCTTTTTGCTGATACGAAAGAGCAATGTTGAAGTATAGTACTGCATTACCCGGAACAAGTTTAACTGCTTTATTGTATAAATCAATCGACTCGTCTGACTTTCCCTGCAGGAAATACATTCTGGCTAATGCATAACCCTGAACATAATCAGGATTAATTTCTAATGTCTTTTCATGAATCTTTGCTGCCGCATCAAAATCACCATCCTTTTCATATAGACTCGCCAATACCGTCCTCGCATGTAAGCTATTTGGCTCTATAGAAATTATTTTTTCCAACGCTTTCCTTGCCTCAACATTATTTTCCGTTACAGTATAAGCCTTTGCAAGATTAAGAAGAGTAGCCGATGATTTTGGATTTATTTCAATACCCTTTTTAAATTGTTCTATACCAATCTCGAAGTTACCACGCCTTATGTGTGCAAGTCCCAGCAGATCATATGCTTTTGCTGCTTTTGGATTTGCCATAAGAATTGCCTCACACTGACGTATACACTTACTCAGCTGGCCAGAGGCAAGGCTTAAATAAGCCATATTAACTTCACCAATAGAATAATTAAGTTTAAGGACCTTCCCAAATTGTTTTTCAGCATTTTCGTAATCCTGTGTTTTCACGTACGAAAGGCCAAGCATCTGCAGAGCATCCACATTATCAGGTTTGAGTTCAAGAATGTCTTTGCACAACGAAATTGTTTCCTTTTGCCAGCCCTCTTTTGATAGCAGTCTTGCAAGATTCAATTTTGCAGGAATGAAGTCCGGAGCAAGTTCTACGGCAGTCTTAAATTCGGTTTTAGCCTCCTCTATACGACCCTCTTCCGCTAAGGCAAGTGCTAGAAAATAGTGAGGCTCCATCAATTTAGGCAGTCTTAAAATTGATTCCTTTAAGAGAGAAATAGCCTTCTTGTACTCTTTTCTTTGTAATAGTACACTACCTTTAATAAAATATACTGCCGGTACTTGCGCTGATGGGTTTATCTTAGACACTTGCTCTGCTTCGGCATATGCTTCATCAAATTTTGACAGTCTCAATAACAAGAGCCCTAATTGCGTGCGCGCCATTATGTCTTCAGGTTTTTTCTCCAATATCAGCTTATAAGATGCAATTGCCTCATCAACCTTACCTTGCTGCTCAGATATTGTAGCCAAAAGCAACCGTGCCTGATAATTATCAGGATCAAGTTCTGACAAGAGCATATCACATTCCTTCTTTGCAAAAGCTAAATTACCCTTGTTTATGTACAACCTGACAAGGGAAACATGCGCCGGAATATACGACTTATTAAGTTTAATTATACGCTTGAAATCAACGATAGCATCATCAACTAATCCTTGTGAAAAATGGATCTCTCCCAGTAGAGCGTAAGCCTGCGCGTAATTTGGATTCTTCTCGATTATGCCCCTGCAGATATCCTCTGCATCCAGAAGCCTTTCTAAGACCAGGGATTCACTCTCACCAAGTTTTCTTAATTCGGCGGCCTTTGTCATATCGATAATTGCAAGCTGAATGCTTGCATCAAAATGAGTTGGCTTGGCTTTAATAATAGTTTTAAACTCGCCTTCAGCTTTATCATATTCCTTTAACTTAATGTATGATAAACCCATTTGAAAACGAGCATATAAATTCCCGGGATTTCGTTGCAATTCTTTACGGTATTCAGCGATAGCATCCGTATGCCTGTTTAAACCTGCAAGAATTTTGCCTTTTTCAAAACTTTGTTTTTGGGCACCGGAAGATTTTCTCTTTACATACAAACCATAAAAGGCTATCGAAGAACACAAAACTACGGTGACCGGTATCGCTACAAATAGAACCCAGAATTTAATGCCCTTTTGTTTGTGTTTCCTGCGTTTTCTTTTCATATTAGCCATTACTCAATGCTCCTTTTGTATTACTGTTTTTAGTAACTGAGATCTTTATAGACAATATCAATGTCACTATAGAATTTTGTTATGATATATTGACAGCAAATTATGTCAACCATAAAATGGCTTGTTGATAAAGCTGGAATTATTATGTAACTTATGTAAATATAATATATTAACTCAAATTAGCAATCTTGTGTTTATCATTTTTTTTTAATAGATTCAATAAGCTCTTTTATATAATTAATTGGTATCGCATAACTAATACCGGTAGATATCTGCTTATTCTCCTTTGTCGTCTGTATAAATGCACTATTCAGTACACCAATAACGTCACCCGTTTCGGGAAGTAACAAAGGCCCCCCACTATTCCCTGGAAAAGCAGTACAATCAAGTTGAAAAATAAAATACGGGTCTGTTAATGCACTTATCATCCGGTTTGAAAGTAATGACATATTCTGTACGGGAATTGCCATAGGACTTATATTGCTGATTATTCCCGTATGAGTGGTGGGATGCAAACCAAAAACAGGGCCATATGGATAACCGCAAAGTGCGATGGATTGCCCTTCTTTAACTTTTGAGGAATCTCCTAACTTTAAATAATTAAATCCACTCCCTTTCAGCTTGATAATAGCAAGGTCATATTTTATATTCTTGTTTACAACTTTGGCACTGACTTTTATTGAGTTCCCTGTGTCAGGAAAAAAAGCATATAAATTGTCAATTTCACCATTTCTATTAATTGCGCTTAATACGTGTTCTGCCGTAATTGCATAACCATTTTTACTAAAAACAAACCCGGTACCGTAAAATTTTACAGCAGGCCTGGAAAGTGGATGATACGTACCAACCGCTATTATGGAAGGCTTAACCTTCTTGATTGTCTCTACCAGGCTGGTACGTTCATACGCAACAATATTTCCACCTGGTAAAAGCAAAAGTAATCCAAGGATCAAAAAGAAATATGAGATATTTCTATAGGACGATTTTCTGTAAGTAGCCTTTTTCATTTTTCTCTGGAACTAGTTAATTAGTTGATTTATCATCTCAGAATATGATTACTAAAAAAAGTTATTTAACTATAAGAAAAAATCTACTTATTGCAATCATAACATTAAGCTTAATTGTGGTTTTTGTATACGGTTTTTTCATCGAACCCCATATGGTTAATTTAAAGACCGTTACTATTAGAAACAAAGCATTGGCATTAACATTCAAAAAATTAAAAATAGTTCAACTTAGTGATCTACATATTGGAAGAAACAAATCTATTTCTACAAAACGAACACTTGAAATATTAAATAAACTTAAGCCAGATCTGATATTATTAACAGGAGATTACGTTGAATGGAATGGAACAAAGCAGAGCTATGACAACGCCATAGATTTTCTATCACAATTAAATTCCCCCCTTGGTACATATGCAGTAATGGGAGATGCTGACTACTCATCCTCCAGAAGATCCTGCAGGTTTTGCCATGAAGAGGGAAGTGCACATCCACCGACACAACATAAAGTCAAATTTTTAAGAGACACTAAAACTCTTATTGATGTTGAAGGGAAAAGAGTTTCTATTATTGGAGTCGGAAGAGACTCCAATCTTAATGTAATTAACAGTATACTTACAGATGACCCCACAATTCTGCTCTCTCATTTTTCATCTGCGTACGATTATATAAACGGAAAAGATAATGTTCTCGTCCTTTCCGGTGACACCCATGGAGGCCAAATATATATACCAGAATTCATATGGAAGATCATCAAGAGAAAACCTGACGCAAAACACAAATATGGTTTATATCAAGATGAGAGTAAATCGTTATACGTCACAAGCGGCATTGGCACATCAGATATACCCTTTCGACTTGGCGTACCACCAGAAGTCGTACTATTTGAATTTACGGAGTAGAACTTATGTTATTTACCAAGATAACACGCGTATTTGTTTCATTAATCCTCACACTGACACTCTTAACAGGCTGCCAGGATAGATCACGGTTTTCTTTTGACTTCGAGACTGAGGATATTCTTGATACTCTCCCATGGAAATGTAAAACGTTCTTCTCTCTTTCAAAAAAGCATGCAACTTCAGGCCAAAAAAGTTTGAAGATCGAACTATATCCATCTCCCTATCCCGGTATAACGCTGAACAAATTCAATCCAAATTGGTCAAATTTTAATGTCCTCAAGTTTGACGTCTATAACGAAGAACAGATACCACTTCGTTTGGCCATTCGTATCGATGACAAAAAAGACCCTTCATACAGCGACAGATACCGCCATGCTATTATTCTTAATACCGGCATGAACAACATTTCTATTCCGTTGAACACTTTGCATACATCCGGAACAGACAGAAACATAAACCACTCAAGTATCCAATCAGTGACCTTCTTTCTGGTACAACCTAAAGAAAAACGAATCATTTACATCGACAATATAAGATTGGAATGATCCCCACCTATTCACCGAAAACGTAGAATTTCTCCAACAAGTTGGTGAGCGCTACGTACCACAACTCTTTTTAATTCTGTCGGATAAATGAATCTATCAGTTCTATATCCCAACGGCTTTTTGCAATTACACCTCCATCTTCATCAAACAGCCTGGCCTGATAATGAATACTATTTGACCTGTACCTATACCAACCTGGGTCAGGTATCTCAAAACTCCACACGTTATCCCCTTCATGTATCATGTCAAAGTAACCATGACTACTCCCTGTTCCTATGTAATATAAAATCCGTGGAAAAAGTGAAGCATGTCCCTGCTCATCTACTCCATCCACTCTAATCTTTACGGTAAAAGGACCCTTTGTGTGTTTTGTCAGATCTACTCCCTGTAGCAACCATACTAAATCTGGAATTTGATAGGGAATTTCAAGTAATTCCAATTCGCCCTCTTCGCCTTCACCAATCTTCTCAACTCCCTCATCATCCTTATCTTTTTGTAGTTCAATTTCCTCTTTATTCTGAAGTTCAGGCACTTCATTTATATTTACCGGAGATGCGGTAAAAGACGAACCATCACCTCCAATAACCATTGGGGAACCTCTACTCACATTTCCAGACGAATCAACGACGAATAGATATGCAGGATCACCTTCGGCAAATAACCCTTGATTTATATTAACTTTAATGGATGCTTCTGACCATGATGCGGGGATTTGCATTTCTCTATGAGTACAGTCTGACCATGTCGGTGCATCGCCTATTTCAACTCTTGCCCAGGTATTATCAACGTAGACATCACTGTAATACGCATATTGAGTCACTTCAGAAGAATCTGAGGGAGGCCAGCTATCATAAAAACCTATAATATATGGCCGTTTGTTAATTGCCACACCATCCTTGCCATTATTGGTATTAATTTCTGTTGAATCATCTCTTAATATTCCGTCAATCCATAATTTGATATGCCCGTCGTGCTTATCAATTCCACTATTTTCTCCATATTCAACTTGAACACAATGCCATGTATCTAAAGTAAAAACATTTTGCATATTAAATACATATTTATTTTCGCTCGTGTTATTTTCAAAAGCCCTCAGAACATTATTACCTACTCCCCAACCATGAAAGTTCCAGAAGAAATTTGTATAATTTCTACTGCCTTTAGGAAACATCCTGAAGAACTTAATATTAGCTAATCCATTATCCGGGCCTTTATACGTAGATGTGCCCCAGTGCCAGCTTGCCGCAAGTTTAACCCAGTATTGCACAAACCATTCAGGCGCAACTAATTTGTCATAGGAAAAAAAACCGTTCCCTGCTTTTTTAAAATCATTTCGAGCGTTGAACCTGCTGAAACCGGTTCTCAGGTTATCTCTATTATTAGCAATTAAACTATTAGTATGAGGCGACAATGACGAGTCTAGTTTCCCGTCAGAAAAGTCTTCCCATACTAATGGAGTTGCTTTAGTCTTTTTCCCAAAGCCAATCCCATTTATCGTAATGGCAGAATCATGTTTAATATCTCCCTCTATACTCGTTATATTCGGATCTGCACAAACATTGCTACTACTTACAAACAAACAAAATAGTTTACATAGCAATAATACACCTAGTACACTTCCACCACTGTTCCTTGTTCTATTCTTTAAATCGTATATTTTGCTTATTCTTATCATCTTAATATTCCACAAACGTAATTTAGCATAAATCAATTTTCTGTAATTGATTTTTAAGGCCTGAAATGACTTGGTCAGAGGTCTTATTTAATTTGTATTTTAGCTCTTTGATTTCTTCCCTCAATTTTCCTTCAATCTTAAGACATTTTTTTATTGACGTTGTTATTGCGGCAGAATTATTTTCAGTAAATACAGCCCCCTTATTGAAGAATGTCTTTAATGCATTCGTATCTGATAATATCATGGGAGTACCTACAGCAATTGATTCATAAGCGCCACACACAAGGCAATTTTCTTTTCGTGTTAAATCTATTGACAAGTCCACAGAGCTAAGCAGGTTCCAGTACTCATTATCAGAAACAAAACCGGTGAAGATAACATTCGAAGGAGCATTATTTATTATATCTAGTTTAATCCTTTTATGATTACCAGTAACATAAAATATGACATCATTATCAAACGAAGAAGCCGACTTTATAACCTCTTCATAAGGTTCATCTCCTGCAAATGTACAAATAAACAAAATATTTTTTTCTCCTTTTAAAATCTTTTTTGTAACCTTTGGTGATGAAGGTATTCGGTCTGGCAGAACATATGGATTGCCCTTGTTATTACTCACAATATTTGCCAATGTTTCGTTTGTAACAATAGTAATATCAGCTTTTTTTTGTAAATACCGATATATGAAAAGAAACTTTTTTAATGTCTTGCTTAAAGGCAAAAGCCCCGAATTATGCGCATCGACAATAAGAAAATATCCATAAAATGATTTCACCACACATGCCAATAAAGTGAGAAATATCGAGGGATTCTGGACTATTAAGGTTTGAGGTCGTTTCGCATGAATAGCAAACCAGCTTTTAATTAATAAAATCGGATGTTTAATAATCCTGGGATAATTACTTTGGAAGATTATCAGTTCTGTACCAAAGAACTTATTTAATTCCAAAGTCCTTCTATGTCTTTCCCAGGCAAGCCAGATTTTTTTATTTCTTTGGTTATCCTCCATTACTTTATTCAAATAGAAACTGTGGACTACATTTTATAATTTGATTTCTCAATTAAATCATTAGTCGCCAAACCAGCTCTTTGTACCATATTGCTACATGTCCAGAAAACACCAACGGTAAACCACCAATGTATATTGTAGAAATCCATACCCAGTATGCCAACAATAAGTCTTACAAATAAGAAGACAAGAGTTGCATTTATCACAGCTTTTATTATATCAAGTTCGTTTATACGGCGTTTAATAACAAAATATTCTGTATTATTTTCTTGGACATTTACAGCCAATATTTTTTTTAAAAGTACAACCTGTTTATTAATGTCACCAATATTTCTTTTTGCAATTTGCAAAAGTTTAACGATTAGTGCCATAAATACAATAAACCCTTGTATACCCATGTGCGTAGCAACTTCCAGGTATAGACAATGTACCTCTTGAGCATTTCCAGGATCATTAGTCCTTCTTGCAACCTCAAATATATATCCCCCAAGCCCTAAGCCAAAGGGGTTATCCATAAGAATAGACAGGCCCTCACGATACATAGCTTTCCGCTTATCACTCGAATGACCTTCCTTGTCCTGCCCGGTAAATGAACTTGTGAGTCTCTCTTTATATTGCAACGGCATACTGACGAAGCAGATGGCCCCTACGACTATAATAATAACTCCAGATCTAATCTTAACTTTTCTATCAGATCTCCACCACACAAAAAACAATAGCCCCATTACACCCAGGTAAGCAGTCCTTGAACCGGAATACATTATGCAGTATAGCGATTGTAAAACTGAAGTTAAAAAAAAGATTTTAATCCATTTGGATTTTATCAGTGGATATAAAAAATAAACATATGGTAATACATTTAATGCAACCTGAGATAATGAATTAGGATGCGTATATCTTGGAACTGAACCATGCAGCCTCATTACTCCCTGATTCTGCCATACAAGACTACCTGTTACACCACCTATCACCCCTTCCATTGTTACTTTCCAGTATGCTAACATCCATATTAAGATAAAAATAAGCAGATGCCAAGGATTCTTAACAAACGTAATAATAAACAGACTCATTGCAAGGTATTTAAGATAATTATCTATAAATAAATTTTGTGATAATTCAGGAACTATAGAGAGTGGTACTTGAATGGCTGCCGCCATAGACAATGCTACCAAATAAAGAGTAAGACCCGGGCTTTTTGCTTTCGTTTCTTTACTATAGCGAGTGAAAGCGAGTATTAATAAAATAGCGCCCACAATCGCTTCCAACCTTATACCGCCAAATCTTTCCTCCATTCTGTAAGACAACTGTGTATACCAAATAATTATATAGGCCAGAAAGAACAAAAAAAAGTTCCTGTTTGTAAAAGAGTATATGCTGCCTGCTTTTCCAGGAAGAGCATCAAACTCTTCCCTGATAATTATTACAAACATTATCATAAATAAACCTATACTAATTAATGCCATAATTTATATTTCCAAAACTGTTTATTCCACATTTAGAAAACCTGTATTTACCATTTGTTTCTGGTTTAATTTCAGGAATCTTTCTCAACCTTAAAATTATATCAGAGCCAAATAATTCTTTGAAATAATTTATCAGCTTACTTTCATTTTCTGTTGTGAAGTTACTATCCGGAACAATATTTAAAATAATTTCATCAATCTCTTTTTGTACAATCTGCATTTGTTTAATACCTGGAATTTTTGTTAACGTATTTTCAATTAGTGAAATCCCTGCCACCTTTGCACCATCACTCTTTATTAGGAAATCTGCAACCCGTCCAACAATCTTTTCTGTTAGAGGCAACCCTCTGCCACAGGAGCACTTTCGGTTTACAGGTACTCCAATATCTTCAACCTGATAACGTATAAAAGGCATCGCCCTGTTCATGAGGTCTGTCACTATAATCTTCCCCTGCTCCCCGGATTTGGTATAAGTTCCATCCTCTTTTAAAAACTCAACATACAGATGCTCTATATTAATGTGCATTCCCTCGTGCATCTCACATTGAGAGGCGATAAGACTAACCTCTTCACAACCGTACCTATCAGTTACTTTTATACCAAATACGGCTTCAATTACCGCTCTTTCATGAGGTAGAAGCATCATTGATGATGAGATAATACCTCTTGGTCTGATATCACTTATGTCTAACTTTTTTATGTACTCAGCAAGAATAAAGATAGAATGGGCATGTCCAAATAGAAGGGTAGGTTTTGTTTTACGCCACTGTTTTGCAAACGCAATAACAGCTTTATCAGAAACCTGCATGGTATCAAGAAATATAAATGGCTGAAGCAACCGGTCTCTTAATTTTGATTTTAAATCTTTCGGAAGTACTGGATTGCCCCATATGGCCCCTATGGGTTCTCCAACCTCCCAGCCTGCCCATCTATCATGCCTCCTCGCGCACGCATTTCGCATTTCACTGCATTCCTCTGTTATATATAATTCCAGAGATTTCCCCGTTGATCCACCGGTTTTAAATTTTAGAAGGCTCTTGGTATCAAAACCTTTCGATATCATTGCCTGAGTGTTCTGCCGAATCTCTTCTTTCGTTAGAACCGGTAGCTTCATAAAATCATCTTTAGTCTTAATATCTTCCGGTTTAATACCAACTTTGTCGAAACGGTCCTTATAAAAGCTATTCTTATTATAAGCAAATCGCAGGATTTCATTAACCCTCTCCCATTGCTTTTGCATAAGCACCTCTTCTGGCAAATACTGCGTTCTTTCCAGTTCTCGCCAGTATTTTAATTTTATACTTCTGTTTTTGTGAACAAAAAAAGGTTCAAATATCTTTCTTCGTACTAAAGACTTTATCATATAATTATTTATTTATATTGAACAAAAGAAATTTTTTATCAAACCTTTATACGCTGCAAACTGCAGCGGCCATTTTTGGATTGATAATAAATAGTATTCGGAAGAACGGTGAGAATCCAAGTGGCTATAATAATATCCTCTGTTGCTGTAAGTATATGCCCATGCATGGCGAATTGTAGATAGAGGAAGAAGGCCAGGATTGCTTTCATAAAACTTTTGCATGATCTTATCAGAACATTTCTGTCTCTCTTCCAGATTCTTTGACATTTGTCCGGAGTGTCCTACCCTGTATAGCAAAAGCTGTTCACTAATAAACTCGAATCTGTAACACATCGATAGTCTCAACCACAGATCCCAATCAATACCCATCATTATTGATTCATCAAAACAACCATGCTCTTCAAAACATTCTCTACGAACTACAGAAGAGGAAAAAGGGACAAAATTATCAAAGAAAAGAGCTTTTGTTACCTCACCGGATTTTGGCAGGAGATATTTGCTTTCTACCTTATATTCAACATTATTTCCCTGTTGATCAACAAATCTACTCCTGCTATAAACAACTCCAACATTTTTGTTGGAAAACAAGGGGATCTGTTTTTCCAGCTTAGTCTTCTTCCATAAATCATCAGCATCCAGAAAAGCTATAAATTCACCGGATGAGTTCTTAATCCCGTTATTCTTTGCATTAGCCTGTCCCGCATTTTCCTGGTATATATAAGTGATCCTCTCATCGCTGAGGTATGGCTGGATAATTCTTTGAGTATTATCAGTAGAACCGTCATTGACTATGACTATTTCGAAATCGTCAAATGTCTGGTTTAAAACTGAATCAATTGCATGGCAAATATATCCTGCATAATTGTAGCTCGCTATAACTACGCTTACTTTAGGATTATAACTTGTATCAGTATTCACCATGTTGCGTTACTCTTTTTATATACAATGAGTGATTTTAAAAACCTAAACTATTAAAAAGTAACCCATTTGCAAATCATATTAAATTGCTACACATCTAGAAGAATAAACCTATAATTTGGTATATTTTAAAACCTATCCAGCCTACATTCTATGAGAGTTGAGACTTAAGATACTACTCATTTCACCAAAGTCCTTAGCAAAAAATTGAACTGGATTTCGCAAAACAGTTACCTAAAATATAAACCTTGTCATAAAATATTAGTCAATTTGGAATGTATGATGCTGTTTTACTGAATTTATGGTAAAAAATGTATTTTTATTTCTAAACCCTTCTATTACGTCACTATACTTTATTTTATATTTCCATTGAAAAATAAAGATCTTCGAGTTTAATAACTTCTTTTTTGACATCATGATATTCGCTCACATAATTTCTACCTTCCCTGCCCATTTCTAACCACAAATGCCGATTCCTTAACAAAGTTAACAAATTATCTGCTAATGATTGATAATCCTTTTCAGGAGAAAGCAATGCGCTCTTTCCATTTAACACAACGTTAGGTATGTCAGCATGATATGTTGAAAGTACAGGTAATCCACTTGCCTGTGCTTCTAAAATAATTGTAGGAGCACCGCCCTCAGTTTCTCCATCTTCTGCAGTAATGCTTGGATGTATGAAAATATCAGCCAATCCCATCTCCTTTGCAACAATATAGTGTGGCTGCATACCCAGCAACTTTACATGGAATTCTAATCTGTTGGAATTAATATATTTCTCGATTGATGGTCTTAACGGTCCATCTCCTATTATTCTTAATTCTATATTTGAGAAGTTATTAATTACTTTCTTAATGGCCATAAGGACATAAACCAACCCCTTTTTTTCAATAAAACGTCCGCAAAAGAAAATAATCACTTTATTATTCCCGTTTGGAACTCTCTTTCGAAATTCGAACTGGTTTAGATCAATAGCAATATGTTGAATCCTGATTTTATCTTCCGGACAACCCAAGGCGATAAGTCCATTTTTCATCTTCTTTCCTTCAACCAAAAAAAGATCTCCTTTTGCAAATAGTTCCTTGTAGTTTTCTTGCCAGACCTTTTCTTGTGGAATTTTCGACATATCCTTTCCATAAAAAGTCGTAACCAGAGGTACTCCCAGCTTTTCTTTTAATTCTATGAGGTCGTAACCAGTAGGACCAAAATGGGCATGTAGAAGCCGAACTCTATTCAATTTTAGAATCAATTTGCGATACAAATCACTATTGCCATTAAATCTCTTGTTCGTCCAATTTAGCAACCAATGCAAAGTGTATCGCTTATATGAACAATCGTATATTCTTGTACTTAAAGGAAACAGGGCAAGATTCTCTAATCTATTTGCCATAACTATAGGTTTCACTCTTCTAAAAGTACTTAAGTATCTATAGATAAAAGTTTCAGAAAGCGGTAAATAAATCGGGCAGAAATGTGCAACTATTAGTTTATTTATCATAGGATGGGACATTATGATGATTATTATGTGAGGTGAGAAAAAAATGTTTCTACAAAGTGAGCAACAATATATTTATTAACAGAGTTTTCACTCATTTCAAGGTGGTGTGTTTACTATAAAATAAACTTTATTTTGGTAAACCCTTCGATACATTTCTGTATTTATGAGCAAAGCTATTATAAAGCGTTTTAAACATCATCGCTAGCTTATGGTAGAAGACGTTTTTGCAAACCTTAATTGCCACTGTTCGCGTAGTAAAGTCTTTAATTCCATATATGCTTTCAATCTGAATGTGCGAATAAGCAATAAATACAATGTAATTCCAAAAGGGACCTGTACTGCCAGGTAAGCCCAGTGTTGCCAATATACTGGCAGCAAATAACCTAGCAAATAAACCCCTATCGCCATTCCAACTGCAGAACCAAAAACGCCAGATAGGTTTACGACTACTTCCTTGAACGTTATACCTACCAGAGATACAGCGATCTTTATACCGGGACCGGCAGCAAGCAGTGAGAAGAGGGCATAAGAGTGCGCAACACCTTTTATACCCCATTGCAAACCAACGACAATAGCAACAACTCCCAGGATACCGAGTACGGTTCCTACCTTGAATTGAAGTCCAGTACGTCCTTGCGAAAGATATATATTCCCATTAAGTGTCCCTATTGACTGTATCGCTCCTACAATAGATAATGCTTGCATGACAGGTATCATACCACTCCACTGAGAGCCGAAAACGGTTATCACGAAGCTCTCAGTAACCACCAATAAGCCAAACATCATAGGAAATGTTATCAACGCAACACTACGTGTAATTTGCAGGTAGATATTTTTGATACGTAGTTTATCTTCTTGAATGGAAGAAAAAGCCGGAAACATTACACGCTCTATAACTCGTGAAATATTATTCAGAGGAAAGAGCATCATTGAGTATGCCTTGTCATATAATCCAAGTGCAGATGATCCTAGAAAACGACCAACCAAGAGGTTGTCTGCATTTCGAATAAAGTAGTTCATCGTCCTGAACCCAAACAAATTACTGCTAAACCCCAATAACTCTCGAACAGCCATCCAATCAATTAAAAATCTGGGCCGCCAACCGCTGATATACCACATTAATACGACTGCAATAGACGTTGAGAGAAGTGATTTAATAGCAAGACTCCATACGCCAAAGCCTGATACAGCCAGCACAATCGCAATGCTACCAGAGAAAACAAGTACTACAATTTCCACGATTGCCAAACTTTTAAAATTCATTTTTTTCTGCATCAGAGTCTTTTGAACAATATTAAATGAGCCAACAAAAAAATTAAGAGAAATTAAATACGTAAGCGGCACGAGATCAGGTTCTTTGTAAAATCCAGCAATCCAAGGCGCAGCACACATAAAAATCGTCATTAATGCAATTCCTAAAATGATATTGATCCAGAAAATAGATGAATAATGCTTTTGCTCAGCATCTTTTTTCTGAATAAGAGCGGCCCCCATCCCTAAATCACTAAAGAGAGAAGCAAACCCGGCAAGAACTCCAACCATACCCATCAATCCGAATACATCTGGTGTCAACAAACGAACAAGAATAACACCAATTATGAAGTTCAGCACTTGTGTTACCGTTTGGGAAATAGCACTCCAACTGAGACTATTTATTGTACGGGTTTTAAATTCATCTGACATATGGTACTATCCTCTTAATATTTCACACAAGCAGTTTATTCAAAAAAAAATTACAGCCTTACCATTCTCATTAACCTACGGTAAAATGAATCTTCAAATTGCCTTTCATTTGAACACAAGATAATATAGCGACAGTTTGAACCCCACAGTTCTGTTGTTCCCAGTAACATGAAATGGTTATAAACTGTTTTTTCTTTCAAAAGCCTCACAAGTTCAGCATAATGATTATGCTTTGTTGTTTTGATACATGATTTACCCTGGTTAAATCCAAGTTCAAAGAATAGATATCGACTCTTCTCAGATACCTCCTTTAAACATTTGTTTGCCTCTTCCATTTTTTTCCCACCGTCAGCCATCCATTGAAAAACACTTAACATCAATGCCACATCAAAATGTTGATTATTTATAAGTGTTGGATCGAATTTTACTCCATTCCATTTTATATCAAATTGTTTTTCCTTAACCAGGAATTCACCAATATATTTATATCGTGGGTGTAGCTCAAAAGATGTAACTTTAGCGCCTGCTTTTGCCAGAGAAAACGTGTAAAACCCCGCATTTGCACCAACATCCAGTACTTTTATGTTATCAATTTTATTATGATACAATAAATTTAATGTTTGCTTAATCAATTCCCATTTTTTATAAACTTCATTACTGTTCGAACTTGTTTTCAAATGAGTAAATTCCTGGAATGGAATTGGATGATAAATATTACCACCTTTCTCTATAGGATTTGACTCAAGGTCTTCTACCACTTCGGCTATCGTCTTATAATGCATGTGCTTCCTCATTCAAATTATTGATATTCTTTTTCGTTGACAAGAGCGATTCAAAAAATTTAATGTGCTTCCCATAATTATTTTTATGTTTTAACATTTTCCGATATATCCACCAAAAGTAACTGTCATACACTAATTTAGACACCTCTACACATTTTGGATTAACACCGATTAGAGCACATACAGAAGCCGTATGTCTGCCATCAGCAATGAAATATTTATCACGAACTTTGTATACTTTTATAGGTTCATAAACTCCGGCTTGTATAGTTTTGATTTTTTTGTTGTATTTTTTCTTAAGCCAATCACTAGATACTGTTAGAGCAGAACGAGTGTCCAGTGTTCCCTTCGCCGCTCTTACCATGTAGTCGGAATGTGTAATATCACACCCACTCTGAAACATACGCATTAATTCAAAATACGGAGTATTCCTCACCGGGCAAGCAAGCAGAGTGTATGGATCCTTCAAGAAATCAACCCCAAAATGTAAATCCTCAGTAGACAATAACATAGTATCACTAGAAATAAAATAATCGAACATATCACTTGATACAAACTGATTTGTATACTTTATACCTGCTTTAGATTGATATAATAAGGAAATATCATATTGTCGGCATATTTGCCTAACCCTCCACATCAAGGCATGGGTTATTCTCTGTTTAATATTCATTGTTTTCTGTAACGACTATATATATTTATGCAAAGTTTGCAATTTTATCAATTTTGTTCTGCAAATAAGTAATTGAAGAACTTCATTTCTATCTTGTTTCAAGAGCATATTCATCTCTATTTATTATCTTGACCGCTCCTTCAAGATGTTCCAATACAGCAGAAGATAAATACAGTATCTAAGTATTCATTCTCTTTTAGAAGTCCATAAGTAGTGTCAATTAAATCAACATTATCTTTATAATGAAGTGAGTCTTGATAGTCTAATCCAATATGTTCAATTGCATACGGTTCGAACATGTACTTTTGCTCTTTTCCTCCACAACCTATGAAAAGAAGATTTTCACGAGCATACTTTCTTCCTGGCACATTTAAATGAACATTGCAAACTTATAAACCAGCCAGTGATGTAATAAATACAGAAAAATTATATTAAATCTTTGTACGCCCTACAATTTGCTGTACTGCAAAAAAAATCTAGAGGACAAAGTCTATAGATAAATTGTATAATAAGCTTTGCCACTATACTATTGCCAAAGACTGGTCTTAAATTATTTGCAGACTCGACCCTTTTCAATCCGGCTAAAATTATTTCCTTCTTAAGACTACTTGGCGTGTACAAATTAATGTGTGTTTCTTCCTTTCTCTGCTCCATGTCATAGTAACAGGGTGAATTTATTATTAACAAACCTCCTCCTTTTAAAACTCTGTAACACTCTTTCAGCATATTTCTGGCAGTCTCACTTGTTACGTGTTCAATTATCTGATTACAGACAACCACACTGAAATAATTATCTTCAAAAGGAAATTTTTTTTCCATAAAGTGTTGAAATATTTCCATAGGAAATCTACTTTTTGCTTCTTTAACAGCGTATTCAGAACCTTCTATTCCGATGCATTTCATGCCATAACGGCTACATCCTTCAACAAAAAAACCAAGACCCGCACCAACATCTAAAATAGGACCTGGCCTACCATACAGAATACAATTTGCTATAATACCACGATAGAATTTCCAGTCTCTATCACCATATGCCTTGTCAAACATCTCTTTTGTGTGTAAGTTCATTGTATCCATCCTCTTTGGCAAATAATTTCTTAATATGTTTTGCAGGTACTCCTCCAACTAAAGAATTAGCTGGTACATCTTTTATAACAACAGCACCAGCTGCTATAATTGAGTTACTACCTAATTTAATTCCGGGTAAAATGACGGCATTAGAACCAATCCAAACATTGTCCTTGATTACAACTTTTTCGAAAAGAACTCTTTGTTCTCTAAAAAGCTTATCTGCATCTTGATAAGAATGCTGATGTGAAGTAATAGTAACATGTGGTGAAATTAAGACATTATTACCAATTTCTATCTCACCGGCACCAAACAGAACACAATAAGGGCCTATATAGCTATTGTCCCCAATAATAATTTTTCCGCCATAATTACTCCATTCCATCCCACCACAATGAATTAAACATTTAGAGTCTATATTTACATTTTCACCTACTGTCAATCTTGTTATACCTCTTATCTCTACTCCTATTCCTAGACGTAAGTTTATTGAACGTTTCTTCAGGCTATTTATACTTTTTTCTCTATTGAAGCTATTAGTTATGTGTTTCCTCAGAAATATTATTTTTTCAAAAATACTCAACTCAAAAAACTCCCTATCTTATGAAAGGTCATCATAATACAACTCTCAGGCATAGAATATATTTTAACATTATTCTTTTTTGCCTCATATGATACTTTAGATTTTCCCACTCCTTTATGTCCACCCCTTGGATTGAAGTCTTTATAGCTGTAGTCCAACTCGCATAATTCTCCTGGAACTTACCCCTGCCCTGCTTAACAACGATATCATCTTTGGTCATTGACTCTCTGATCTCAGTTTATATTCTACAGATATGGCAGCTATTAAATCGCAATGATTAATTAATTTGAACCAATATTTGAATAATAAACAGATAGAAACGACTTTCATAATTCAACCCGTTGAATTACTCTAGCAACTTTTGTAAATAGTTTTGTACAATTCGTTTCTGTATACACCTCCGGGCTATCTAATGCTTCCGCTCCAAAACTTATCTTAAAAGCTTTCACACCTTGATGCTTACCACTTGGATTGAAATCATACCATTCATAGTTCTTTTCAAAAGCATTTTTTATTATTTCATACATTAGTAAATTTACAGGGCGGATATTAAAATATTGGGACAATGCGGCTCCGTGCCAATATACAACATGTTTTTTAGCATAAAAGCAGAGCGCACCAGCAACTATTTTATTATCATGGAAAGCCAGCCATAATTGAATATTTGGAGAACGGCTATTATAGATTGTGTTAAATAACTCAAAAGGATAACTAGATGATGCTTTATCTCCCCATCGCTTAAGAGATTCTTCATACACTTCGTAATATTCTCTCCATTCTTCTTGAGATGATGCTCCTTTTATTTCAACTCCTGCCTTGCATGCCTTGCGTGCCTTGCGTGCTGCAGAGCTATGTCCTTTTGCCCATTCATCAAAACCATTAATTAACTTAATTGCATGTGTTTCATCATTTTTGAGATTCTTTATCTGCACTTTAAATACAAGCTCATCATAAGGATTCAGCCTCCATTGTAAATTACCAATCCTTTTTTTTATATACTTAACCAATAAAACCGCATGTTCGATTTTAATGTTGTCAGTGGAAAGCCATCCGCCAAATGTTCCTGCTGGTGAAGATATGTATTTTTTTATCAATCCTTTGAAGCTTTTTTGTGATGAAAATGGCAGCAAAACTTTTTTACCATCTGAGAATAAAACCATTTTAGGATCAGGTTGCATACATCGGTTGGTATAGATACTCCAAATTTCAGCCCATTCTCTCGATTGAAAGAATGTGGCGTAGTCACATTCTTTCAAAATTGTGTCCCACTCTATAGAACCAGCCTGACGGACGTTTGTAATTGACAAGCTCATTTTCATCCCTTAAGCTATAAATAGTGCCTTTCGAAAAGCCGAAATAACATCCTCAACATCCCTATCATTCAACGCTGCTGACAATGGCAAAGAAAGTGTACGTTTGCCAATCCATTCGGTATTTGGAAAATCTCCTTCTTTCCAACCATATGTTTTACGATAGAATGGGTGTAAATGGACTGGCAGGTAGTGAACTCCAACCCCAATGTTTTCGGCCGTCAAGGCATCCAGCACCCAATCCCTGGTTTTTCCTAATTTACCAATATCTATCAGTGGTATATAAAGGTGATAGGCATGTTTGGTATCAGGTTCTGGATCTAACGGAGTTATGCAAGGAAGATCATTGAACTCCTCCTTGTATTTCTTCCATATTTTTTGTCTATAGAGCCAGTATTTATCTACTCTTTTTAATTGATGTATTCCCATAGCTGCCTGAATATCCATCATATTGTATTTGTATCCGGCATGAATGACTTGATAGTGTTTATAGCCTTCATCTGAGAATCGTTTCCATGCGTCCTTACTCATACCATGAAGCCCGAGGACTTTTATCCTGCCGGCAATACGATCATCATTAGTAATAACCATGCCTCCTTCACCGGTTACAATATTTTTAGTCGCGTAGAAGCTGAAACAGCCAATGTCACCAAAGAGGCCGGCTTTCTGGCCATGGTACTCAGATTCAATGGCGTGCGCGCAGTCTTCGACAACCGTAAGATCGTAAGCACGAGCAATTTTTATAATAGAGTCCATCTTGCAGCATCTACCGGCAAAATGTACCGGAAGTATCGCCTTTGTCCTGCCAGTAATCTTCTTTTCAATCTCTTCAGGCAGGATATTCATGGTTTCACGATCACAATCAGCCAGAACAGGCGTAGCGCCACAATGAATTATGGCGTTGATAGTAGAGCAGAAGGTCATGGGGGTAGTGATCACCTCGTCACCTGGTCCAATACCTGAAGCAACCATAGCAAGGTGCAAAGCGGCAGTACATGAATTCAGAGCGACAGAATGTTTAACACCTTTGTAGACTGCAAAGTCTTCTTCAAACTGACGTACTTTTGGGCCTGTACCTATCCAACGGCGCCGCATACACCCTACCACTTCCTCAATCTCAGGTTCCTCAATTAATGGTGCTCCAAAGACTAGAAAGTCTTCTTTCGTACGCACGGGTTTTCCACCTTCTATTGCCAATTTTTCCATTATTTTTGTTCCTCTAATGTATTCAGCTTCTTCCTCTCAATAGTCTCTAAATATTCGCTATAAAGGCCGTTTGGGTTGAATCATCTACTTTATATATACACTCTACACCCACCCTCAGACCGACATGATGAGATATCTTGTCATTCCTTCGCTTAACCCATTGATATATCTTTATAAAACGAAATATGATGAGGAACCTTAAGTGAAGAGATAAACTGAGCCTCGCTTCAAGTTAAAATAGAAATACAATTAAATTAAGCATTAATACTCATTTATCAGAATAGCTTGATAATTGCTGCAATCTTCTTAACTTTCCCTTCTTTCTCATTGAAGTATTAAGTCTCCACTCTAAGCCTTCCTGTATATTTATATAAATTTTTCTTAAAATCATTAACGGGTGATTAATATGCCATCTTTCGTAACCAAACTCTTCCAATACAGAACCTGTTACACTGTCGCATACACACTTATCAATATTTGGCATTTCTCTCTTCCATTTGAAAATATGTGATTTATTAACAGGTTCAAATAAATTTTGATGAGTAACGGACAAATGCCCAACAACATCCTTACTTCGATGCTGAAAATTTATCATTTCATTTTCATATTTTTCGCCTAAGAATTGGCAAACAATCTCTAAAACTGCTTGTGGATTTAAAACAAGCTCTTCATATTTAACCTCCAAATATTTTGTTGGATCCAGCATATTACCCATTTTATGAGCCAATACAACTGTCTCTTTCCAATATTCCAGGTTTTTAATGATTGAGTTGGAACCCCATAGCTTTTTTAAAGAAAGGGCCACATCACGTCCATCCCTTATAATATGAATAAATTGACAGTCAGGAAATAATTTATTGATAATATCAATATGTGGGGTATAACCCGGTGTCTTGTCCCCCCAACGACACTTTCCATGCAAACGAGCATATTCTGAAAAAACAAGATCTATTATTCCAGAGTAATCAGTCACTCCACGAAGCTCTAATGATTCAGCTTCTACCGTCTTATTCCATTTTGACACTTCTCTAAAACTCAGTATTTTACTAACAAGATTATACTTATTCTTTTGTACCGTCAAATCTCCAAACTCTTCTAGTTTGTGATAATAATGTATAATAAATGACGATTCATATGGAATTGCAATATTTGAATGACCATTAATCATAAGTTGTAACATTGTAGTTCCAGATCTTTCGGCTCCGATAATAAATATTGGTTTCTTAATCATTACTTATCCTTTGCTATCCTAATATACACATTGCATCTTCTCCTTGATCAAATTAACAATAAATATCATACCCTACTTCTTAATAGAGTCTTCAAAGTATAAAATATACGTGCAAATCTTAGTTAATATATTTTCATATGAAAATTGTGATGCATAGTTTATTCTTTCCCACTTAATAGTATCTTGCTCACCCAATGCCTTGTCTATTCCGCTTAAAAATCCATTTACTGTTTTAGCTAAATATATAAGATTTGTTAGTGGTCCCAACTCATATAAAGGAGGAGAAACAATAGGTTTTCCTTGTGAGAGGTAATGAAGGAGTTTAAAAGGAGTTCTCTGCTTCGTTTTACTTGATTCTGCAAATTCCTTTAGATTATGGAGTATCATTCCGACATCAAAGTATTTAACATAAGTTGGCAGTTCATTATGATGACGCGGGCCTAAAAGATATATATTTGGAATTGCTTGCAATTTCAAATAGTTCCTACGATCCATTGATGGCCCTATTGGATTGTTTTTATGTGGGCCGATTAATACAAAACTCCAGTTTGGACGATTGGTTGCTATCTTTATTATCAAATTTGTATCAACATATGCATCGTGAATTGAACCTACATAGCCTATTATGGGTTTAGGCAACGTTAGCAATTCCCTGGGTTTTTCCGCAGAATAATTTTTCAAAACACGGCTAGCTCTTACAAAATCATAACCATGAGGTACCACGTAAATATCTTTATTTAAAACTTTATGTTTAAGAATATTATAATATGTTTCTGAAATGGCGAAGATAATATCACTTTTCTTACATGTTAATTCCTCATCCTGCTCTTTTCCTTTTTCTGGAAAGGGAGGGTCAACACAATAGTATATTGATGTTTTTTCCTTTATATTACCAATTAAATGATGATTTGTGCCAAAGTTTAGAAGAATAATATCTCTTAATCTCAGTCTCTTTATTTCTTTCTTAAGTTGAGTTAAAATTATTATTTCAGGAGTTTCTTTTATCCCAAATAAGCCAGGTAAATAAACAGGAGAAAAGAGAAAGAGATTATTATTAACCTTGCCTCTATGGTCAGTAAATAATCGCTTGATAGGCTCAAGCTCAAAAGGGTTTCTCAACATACCTCCAATCCATATAGGAGGTCCTACAAAGAGAACACGATTGCATTTTGAAAGCTCATTCGCTATCCAATGCTTGCTAACCCACATTCCACCCCAACGTTGTGGAGAAATGATTATAATGTCGCGATCTTTAAGCATATTCTCTCATCCACAACTCTAACATTAGCAATAACCACAGCTTATGACTTGCCCTCCAATCTTTTTTAATTGTATCATCGCAATACACATTATCAATAATTTTACTAATCTCGTTTCTAAAGAATAACTTTTCTATTCTACATCCGGGAGCCATTATATCGTTAACCATTTCTTTCAAATCTTCACGTAACCACGAATTCAAAGGAGCACCGAAGCCATGTTTCTCTCTATACAAAATATTTTCTGGTAGATAGTTTATTAAGGCTTTCTTTAATAAATATTTTGATTGATTGTTCTTAACCTTTAATTCTGGAGGTATTTTCATTGAGAACTCAATGAAACGGTAATCTAAAAATGGTGCTCTGCATTCCAAGCCATGAGCCATTGATGCCATATCAACCTTTTTTAATAGATCATCCGGTAAGTAATAATTTAAATCATGTGAATATGCTACTGACAATGGATCTTCTGAGTTGAAGTTTAACCAATTATTATCAGAGTACGTAAATGAGTTGTAAGGCATGTTGTTATTATTTAGTCGCTTTATCTCCGTTCCATCAAAGAATTGTACTATAGAAGCCCAATATTGCATGGAGCCTTTATTTGATTGATAAGGATAAAGACAATCTAATAAGCCATCGTTAAGCTGTGATATTGATAGATTGTTTACCATTTCAAGTATTTTGGAAAATACCCTTGAGTTTGAATAATATCTTTGACTTAAGTATCTATCATATCCTGCAAATAATTCATCCCCTCCATCACCAGTTAAGATAACCTTTACGTGTTTTCTTGCCTCTTTAGAAATAAGATATGTAGGGATAGAAGAGCTATCGGCAAAGGGTTCATCATAATATCTAACTACTTCTGATAAAACATCACACACATTAGAGTTAATATTGATTTCAGTATGATCGGTTTTATATCTTTCTGCTACTTGCCGTGCATAAGGCAACTCATTTATTTGTGTGTTAAATCCAACTGAAAATGTTTTAACCGGTCTATTTGTATTTTTCGCCATAAAAGCGACTACGGCACTGGAATCAATTCCTCCTGATAAAAAAGCACCTAAAGGGACATCTGAAACCATTTTATCCCTAACTGAGTCACTAAATATCTCTAACATTTCTTCATTAATGTCATATTCAGTTATCGTACGATCGATACTGATCTTTGGATTCCAATATTTATGTTTCTTGGTTTCATTCTTAGTAATAACCAGAAAATGTGCAGGTTCAAGCTTTCTTATATTCTTAAATATAGTTAGTGGTGAGGGGATATATAATAAATTCAGATAAGCTGCAACTGCGTTATTATCAATTTCTCTTGGAATAGAAGAGTCCTTTAATAATGCTTTTAATTCTGATGCACATAAAAACATTTTGGGTGTATCATAGTAGATTAATGGTTTTTCCCCAATCCTGTCTCTCCCAACTAGGAATACTTCATTTCTTGAATCATAAATTACTATGGAAAACATGCCATTCAAGTATTTAAATACGTCTTCCCCTTTATCCTCATAAAGATGAACGACTACCTCAATATCAGTTTTTGTGCGGAAAACATGACCTGCCTTCTCTAGTTGACTGCGTAATTCTACAAAATTATAAATTTCTCCATTAGAGATACATGCTATAGAATTATCTTCATTAAATATAGGCTGACTTCCAGTCTCCAAGTCAATGATACTCAGGCGAGTATGCCCTAACAAAATGTTTTTATTCTGATAAATAGTCTTTTCATCTGGCCCTCTGAACTTTAATTTGTTTAGCATGCCAGAAAAGAACTCTTTTGTCAGTTTGTTATTTTCATCCCTAAAATAAGCGCCTAATATTCCACACATTTTCAGACCTCAGCAAATACTATATATTAAGATTATACAACCGGGAACTATTTATTCCTTTTTAGCATCTTCTACATATTCCGTGGTTTAAACTATTCTAACTTAACAATCCAGTTTATTGCCGGAATCATAAACAAGGTATTTTAGACACCTATGTTACGTACCACTTCGATTCATTTATGGCTAATACAAACTTCTTAATTCAGGTTTAATATTTTGTTATAAATGTCACAATATTGCTGGGCCATTCTTGAACTTGTATATTCCTTCATTACTATTTGCCAGGCCTTTGCTGCCAGCTCTTTACTTAGATTTCCATCTTTATATAAGGAATAGATACCTTTCGCTAGACTATTCGTACTAGACGGTGGACTCAGGATTCCTGCATTTCCGTTAACAAGTACTTCAGGAATACCCCCTACATTTGTTGCTATAATAGGGATTTTTGACTGCATTGCCTCAAGTAGTGTTATAGGTAATCCCTCTGTCAAAGAAGAGAGTACAAAAAGATCGAAAAATGGGAGATATTGGTTTGCGCTATTTCGATATCCCGGAATAAGTACTTTATCTGAAAGGTTCAACTCCTCTATTTTCAGTTTAAGTTCTGGTCTCTTGTTTCCCTCTCCGATTATTACCAATTTTATATCCACTCCCTTTTCAACTAAGAGACTTACTGCCTCTATCAAATATTTGAAACCTTTTTCAGTCGACAATCTACCAATAGCCCCAACAATAAACCCATCCCTACAGAAATCAATAATCTCTTTATCCAGCGTATGATGATGAGTATTTAAATTAAGGGGAGGTATACCATTATTAATAGTAAACAGATTTATTGTGCTTTTGTTTTTCAGTTTTGGGGTTGAGAACATTGCCTTATTAACAACGACCACTGCATCAATAAATCTTAGACTCTTTGTATCAAGCCATTCATATATTTTCATTCTATTGAGGGTGCCGGTATTAGTCCAGCCGTGTAGTGTTGATACTAACGGAATCTTACGTATTCTTTTAGGAATAAAACCAAAAAAAATATTTCCCTTATAGCCGTGAGAATGGATCAGATTAAAATATTCACTATGAGCAAATTGAAGTATTTTCAAAGCCCCAAAAAGATTAAATCCAGATCGCATTCTAAATATTTTTACTTTAAAACCCCTGTTTACAGCTTCAGTTTCAAGAGGTTTCTCAGGAATATTATGTTCCCCAATGCTACAAATCGTGGGATCAAGGCCTAGCTTAATTTGTTCGGCAGCAAGAGCCAAGAGCATTATTTCCGCGCCGTATAAACCTCCACTATCTATAACATGAAGAATCTTCATTTATAACTATTGATTTCCTTTGCACACTTTGCAGTAAATAATTACTCATTTATAATCCAGAATACTTTGAATGAAGTTTTCTGTTTTGCCTATCATTTTATCCAGTGTAAAGAGTTGACCTGTTCTGGTTCTACCTTCTCTGCCCATTAATTGGCAAAGATCTTTATTGTTTATGAGTTTTTTTAACGCCTCTGCCAGTGAGCCGGAATCACAAGGTTTAAACAAAAACCCCGATTTACCATGTTCAACAGCCTCCGGATTTCCTCCGCTATCCGGAGCAATCACCGGCTTCCCTGCCGCCATTGCTTCTATAATGGCGTTTGAAAATCCTTCATTTACGGATGGCATTACAAAAATATCAAAGATAGAAAGGATTTCAGGTATATTCTGCTGAACACCTGTAAATAAAAAATATTTTTGTAATTCCAGCTCATCTATCCTACTTTTAACACTACTAAAATATTCTGTCTCATTATCACCTACGCACACAACCTGAATATCATTATATGATTTTACAATTTTATTAATAGCTTCTACCAGGTACATCTGTCCCTTAACAGGCCTGAATGATGCAACTATCCCAATTACTGTTTTTGTTGAACTAATTCCATATTTCTTGCAAACCTCTTGTAAATCATGTTTTTTTGAATACAAATCTGTCCTGAGACCGTTATGTATAACCTTAATCCTGCCTTGCCCTATCCATTCACGCCTTGAAATCTCTAATCCCACTGCTTCAGATACTGTTATGAACGAACTGAAAAGATGACTGAAAATCCTGTAAAACCATATATGTTTCTTTGCTAACTGGTAACCCATGTCTCTTCGACTTGAGATAACCACCAGCACTCCTGCCAACCTTGCAATTATTCCAGCCCATATATCAGCATCGTGATGATAAGTCACAATTACTTGTATTTTTACTTTCTTTAAGAAATAGTAAAGATCTTTCCCCTTCTTTAGGGCATTATACGAGATAAGCTTGGAAACTCCGTTCACCTGCACGTTTATGCCTCTTGTTTCCAACTCCTCAGTTAGCTCCCCTCCCTTAAATGCTAATACGTAAGGCATAAATTTGTGTTTATCAATATTGAGAACAATATCACATAGATTTTTCTCCGCACCTCCCTTTTTATCCAAGAGGCTGGTGATATACAGAATTCTTATTTTCTCTGTGGACTGCTTTTTTATTGTTCCGAAATCCTTCATCCTGTCCGCGGAGTCCATATAACCTGTTTCTCCCCTTTAAGGAATTTAAGAAAAGCGTGGCCTGCTGCTATGTTCAGCAGTGAAAAATAGTATGGGATATAAAACAACATTAGATTTTTTCCTTTTTTTTCACCATAGTAACCTGCTATTGAGAGCATATAAAAAAGATTTTGACCCAGGAAGAAAAAAAGAAAGCACGACAAATAGTTTATTAAAAATATGTTAGATATATATAAGCTAATCATAAATATGAAAGCAACGTATCTAAGTAGTTTGTGGGAAAAAATCTGCCAGGAAAAAACACCATATTTAAACGGATTAAAAAGATGGACCATATCTTTTAACGCCCAAAATGATCTTAAGGAGACCCTGACTCTCATCTTATATTCGTCTTGAAAAGATTGTAAAGTCTGTTCTTTTAAAATTGCGTCGGGCTCATAGATGACACGATATCCCTGTTTGATAACGTTAAGGGGAAGTATAAAATCCGGGAGTTGGTCAGGACGCATAGGCTTATAAATATTTTTACGAACCGCGTCGATACCGCCATCCACACCAACTACCGAACCAACCGCAGTTTCATGTTTTCTCAAAAAGTTTTCATATTTCATGTAGGCTGAACATCCATCACCGACAATTGAACCGTCAGGGTTTGAATAAACCATTTTCCCTGTAATGTAACCTACATCCGGATCATCAAAACTTTTGACAATACGGTTAATGACATCATTAGCATAGATTGAATTGGCATCAGAAAATAATATTATCTCTCCTTTTGCATAAAGAACTGCCATGTTTAATGCCGAAGTTTTTCCACCGCGCGGTTCTTGACGGAGTAATTTTACCCTTGGATTATCGAAGGAAAGTACTATCTCATCAGTTCTATCCGTAGAACTATCAGAAATAACAATAATATCGAAAAGACCAGATGGGTAATCAAGTTCCAATTTATTTCTTATTGTTTCATATATATGCTTCTCCTCGTTGAATGCAGCAATCAGAATTGTGACAGATGGCGTTCTGTTCCCCTTTTGAATTAGACGGGGAAAAAGTTTGCATAGTAAATATATACATATTGGATATAAAAAATAAATATATATTAATACAAAGAGTGATCCTATGAAGGCTGTTAATGGTAATATCATTTTAGAACTAATATTTACCCACGAAGATTGCGAAACAATACGAAAGAAGGACTTGTATCAATCTTTCGACTTAGAGAACCCGTATCTTATATTTCTTCTTCAATAGGCCAGTTTTTGGTTATAAGAGGTATTATCAATCTTCCGAATTGTCTTAAGGCATCCTCAGCGCCTTCTGCCCGACCATCAATAGATATCCGTACAAAGGCACCATCATCCCGGTTGAAACGCACTTTATTAATAAAGCGATTTATGTTTTGTTCGATACCTGATTGGATGATTTTGTCTTCGTCCTGGTACCAGTGATAAACTATTTGAGATACACCAAGTTTTTTTACAAATAACTTGTTTACGGCACCATAATTCTCGTTCATGTTAGTGTCTGTGTCACTTATAATACGCCACCCTGATGAAGGATAGCAGGCGTTTGGATTATGCCCTGTTCTTCCTCCTTTCTTTGTTCCGTAATACCCTATGTAAAGCGTAATCAAATGGTTGTTTTTATCTATATAATTTCTTGCAACACGGTCATCAGTATCCAGTTCATTAATAATAAGCTGATCAAAACTAAAGTCACTTCCACTCCAAGATCCAATTTTGTAAGGTAAGTTTATGAGTTTCTTTTCAACAACATCAGGCAGCTGCCTGCCGGATAAATAGATAACCGTGCCTAATGCCAGAAACAAAACAACAAGCGGCACATAGAATCTATTCCGATCCATCCTGGTTTGACTCCTTATTCAATAGATTAAATAAAAGTAAAAGTGCAATAAACCCAAATATAAAAACAAGATAACCTGAAACATCATGTACATATCCCCTGGCTACTCTATTTCCATATGAATTAGCCAGAATACCGGTGCCCATAATACGCAAGACGTTCGCCAGAATCGCAATAAAAGGAGAGAGTAGTACTAAAATAACTCTTTTATAATTATTGTTCTTAATCATATAGGCAAGAAAAATACTCAACATTAGCATGGAAGTAAGAGATCTGATCCCACTACAGGCTTCAGCAACTTCAAGGGTACAGGTAGTTAGATGGATTATGTTTCCTTCCTGTACAAGTGGAATCCCAAATATCTTGATCATGGGTACAGCCATGTTGGTAGCAAAAGTCTTCATAGGTAATGTAATGATACCTATAAAACTATCGGGGACAGGAACCATGAAAAACATAAACAACATAGGAAAGAGTATAATATTTATCAGACTCAAGCCAAAACAATACCAAGCGAGTGATATAAGGGAGAGTATGAGCATTAGCCGGGGAACAAGGTCTATACTACCAACAAAGAACAGAATATATATACACAGGCTGACAATAAAAATAAATAATCCTAAAGAATTAGTCCAAAAACCGCACTTTAGACTACCCATGTTATCAATATATGACTTTAAATCATGCCTCTTTTGATATATAAAAAACCCAGCAATCAACGGAACTAACAAACCATGTGAATTGTTAGAGTCTTCCAGCCAGACACTTACGAGCCCTGGTATTATGGGGTAGTATGTACAAAGCAGGAGTACAAACAGGATAATAAACCTGATAATTAGTGAACTCGTTGATAACATAAAAATAAAGATTTCTGATTTAGAATTGCGAAATTTAAAAGTAAAGAAACAGTCAAGGATTTGCCACAGAGACCTCAGAGGGCACAGAGTTATAAAGAAAATCTCTTAACACCATCAACGAGTCTGGCTTCACCAAAATTGATTAATAATCCACGTTTAAGTCCTGTGGCCTTAAGATATGATAATATCTGAGCGGTAAATATATCTTTCATTTTACTTACAGATTTTATTTCAACAACAACCTCGCCATGCACAATCAGATCAAGCCGTTGACCTTTAATAATTTTATCCTTATAAAACACATCGACTTCTTTTTGTTGTTGAAACGGAGTACCCCTAAGTGTCAATTCGTAACAAAGAGCCTCTTCATATATTGATTCAAGCAGACCTGGGCCAAGAATACGATGAACTTCTATTGCCACTCCTATAATTTGTTCCGTTAACTTATCTGGCATATGTTCCTCCGTGTTCTCTGTGCCCTCTGTGGCTAAAAAAGGTTATTGTTATTTAAATTCGAAATTCGTAATATTTGCCTGCTCTCATCAATTTATCTTTTTGGCAGCTCCCACGTCATCAAACGCTCCCCTTTTAAATACCGATACCAAACCATTAGAATTGAATGCTTCACCATTACAAAATAAAATGTAATTTTTGTTAAATTTTTGATCGGTAATACTTTCCTAACACCACTTCCAAAAGCAACTACATAAAATATAATCTGAAGCATGGTAATATACTTAAACATATTATGATAGTTATTAATAATATGTTACTCATAAGTACAAGAATCATAGCAAATTGCTCTCTGCTATGCGTTCAAGCTCTTTGTTTCTTTAGGACTTGATACTAATATGTCAACAATTCTCTCTGCGGCTTTGCCATCCCAGAGTTCAGGAATCTTATTTTCACGAGTTATTCCTTTCAGGATTTTTTCTGCTTCTTGTACAATTATTTCCTTCTTAGTACCGACAAGTATATTAGTCCCCTGCAATACCGTAACAGGCCTTTCAGTATTATTTCTTATTGTAAGACATGGAATCCCTAATACTGTTGTCTCCTCCTGTATCCCTCCTGAATCTGTTAATACGAATCTGGAACCGGACATAACTTTGAGAAAATCAAGATATCCAAGTGGATCACAAAAAGTTATATTTCCTATGAAGTCACCGTTTAATTTGTCTATGTTGATTTTTGCCCTCGGATGGACAGGGAAAAGTATTGGCAATTTTATTGAAATCTCATTTAACGAATTAAATATTTCTCTCAAGATTACAGGGTCGTCAACGTTTGAGGGTCTGTGAAGGGTTGCTACTGCATAATTTTGTCTTTCAAGATGAAGTTCATTTAGAATATCGGATTTTTCTGCAATTTCTTTATGCTTGAGGAGTGTATCAATCATAACATTGCCGACAAAAAAGATTTTATCTTTAGAAACTCCCTCTCTTTTGAGATTTTGCTCAGCACTTTTTTCAGTAATAAAAAGTATGTCTGAAATAGCATCTGTTAGAACTCTGTTAATCTCTTCAGGCATTGATCTGTCAAAACTTCTTAATCCGGCTTCGACATGGATAATTTTAATGCTCAATTTGGATGCAACCAGAGCGCACGCAATAGTAGAATTAACATCACCAACTACTAAAATATGTGTCGGCTTTTCTCTAAGACAAACCTTCTCAAACTTTTTCATTATTTCTGCTGTTTGTTCGGCATGGGAAGCTGATCCTACGCCAAGGTCTATATCAGGCTTTGGAATTCTTAAATCATCAAAAAACAATTTTGACATTTTCTCATCATAATGCTGGCCCGTATGAACAAGCATGTATTTAATGGATGAAGTCAATAATTGATTATGCTTCATTAGAGCGTCCATTATCGGTGCTATTTTCATGAAATTAGGGCGTGCGCCAACCACATTGATTATTTTCATATAATGGTCTTTTTTACCTTCAACGGTTTAGTTTTCAGTAATATCATTAAAGGCACACCAAATATCTTGATAAGCGGAACTGCCATGTTTATGGCAAACACTTTCAAAGGTAATGTGATGTGATTTAGAAAACTGATCGGAACAGGAACCATGAAGATCAGAAACAGTAACGGAAAAAGTAAAATTTTTACAAATTTTATTCCAAAGTAATACCAGACGAGTGATGTAAGAGAAAGTACAAGCATTAACCTGGGAACAAAATCTATAATACCAACAAAGAACAGAATATATACACACAGGCTAACAATAAAAACAAATAATCATAAAAAAATTGTCCAAAAGGGTATTTTCAAGTAAATCTGGCGAAGAGCACCGAGCACCTTTCGAGTAGAAGTATCTGTATTTTCACTGATAGCAATAAAACAATATTTTTTATAATCGTATGCATACTCAACTGCCAGCTTCCGTGTATACGTGGATCTGAGGTAGCATCTTTATGCTCTGTAATATAACTATCCCAAAGAGCTTGCTCATTTTCTGAAGCTAATATAATCTTAATAATGCCTTTATCTGCTTTATAAAATAATAGATTCCCGATCGTGGTCGGTAATGACAACTGGAATGATTCAATGAATGGTGATATTCTACCCTTTCCGCAGACTTACAATCATATTTTCTTCATATATATTTTGTTTCATTATTTTTTAAAACCTCACCTATGGGAGCAAACTTAAACGAGGATAAAAGATACTTCACCTTATCCATGGTCCTGTTAAGATTTATGTAATGCCTGAATCTTGATCTTATACCGGCCCTGATCCTTGGTTGTTCCGGGTCTATCTCCCATGGGTGAAAATAGATAATTGCCGGCTGTTTTTCATTCTCATTAATATGTTTTATTGCTCTTTTGATCAGCCAAACAGGCAATAACCTCAGGTAACCACCTCCTGAGACTGGGACTCTAAATTTGTATCCTGAAATTCTCAATTCCCGTGTGGACACAGGAAATTCCTGTATAACACCATGGGGTCTGCTTATCTTATGGGGAAATCTCCTGGCACCAGGTATCCCGTATACATCATGATGAATTGGAAAAATACTTGAATCACAGGTGAACCCCTCTTCAATCAGAATATCCAATGCCCATAGAGACGCCCTGGTGATTGAATAACTTGGTGCTCTATAACAGTTGACCTTCTCACCGCAAGTGTCTTCAAGTAGCATTTTTGCCCTTTTAATATCCTGTCTGAAGCTTTCATGGCTAATGTTGTAAATCAATTCATGGTTGTATCCATGGCAGGCGATCTCATGATCTCTCTTATGAATTTCTTTTATAAGCGAAGGATGTTTTTCTGCAACCCAACCTAATATAAAAAATGTCGCCTTTACAGAAAACTCTTCAAGCGTATCAAGTATCTTTAATGTATTGGCTTCAACTCTCGAAGGATATCTACTCCAATCTTCATATTTAACATATTTATTAAATGCTGAAACCTGAAAGTAGTCTTCAACGTCTATAGTGAGGGCATTAAGCATCCTGGCAGATTATAAACAAGAGTTTTGCAGGCGTCATTGATAAGAGTTTATTTAGAGTAATAATCTATAATCTGGCTATATTTTACAAAAGTCTATACACAGCTCCGCCATCTCGGTTACATTTCAACCTACAGTCATATTCGTTTACGAGTGAGTCACAACAGTCTGATTCGGCACAGACAGCGAAGTCCGTCAGGACGGTGAACAGAGAACCGTAATAGTTAACCTCTTACTTACTCACACGCACGTACAATACACTTTTCCCCTCTCTCAAGCGGGTGCTACATACCTTAAAAGCTTAAACTCTTATATCATGGCTAAATTCTTTCCTTCCAAATAGAGAGAGCACAGCCAGGCAATCATCCATTTAAAAGCCACTGCATTCCCATCAGGTGTATTAATATTTCTGGCAGAGGGCAGGTAATACGGAGAACACATCTTTAAAGAGGTCAGGATGATGCGTAATCATAATAGTAGTAGCCGGAAGTATATCCATAGTAGTCAATAGCAGCGGACTCACTCATATTCATTACAAAACCTAAAATCTTAGAATCCTTAAGTGTTTCAACTGCCCGCTTTACAATACTTCTCCTGGCTTTTTTACAGTTAATCACAAAAACAACTCCGTCTGACAGAGGAGACAGGATGACCGTGTCGGGAAATGCCAGAACAGGTGGAGTATCGATTAACACATGATCAAAGTTCTCTCTTAAATAGGTAATAACCTGCCGCATTCTCTCTGAAGAAAACAATTCACATGTGTTTGAAGGTTTATTGCCTACGGGAATAAGTGTTAAATTCGGCAGGAATCCTTCGACACAAATATCCTGAAACTCTGCTTCTTCAAGAAGATAATCTGATATACCTTTTTCAGGCGAGAAACCTAATAGCTTATTGAGTGTAGGTTTTCTAAAGTCACAATCCACAAGAGCCACTTTCGTCTTTTTATCACTACTTAATGTGATTGCCGTATTCGTAGATATCGTACTCTTCCCCTCTCCCTGCTGTGAACTGGTGAATACCATCACTTTGCACATATTATTCCTTTGTAAGCCACTCAGTGATACTTGGAGCCTTCTAAAGTTTACCATTACAGGACCTTTCCATGTCTGCTGTCCAATAGTTTCATAATATGATACGATACGTTCATCTACCTCATAGTTATTAACCGGAGTCACCGGTATCACACTTTCTACCTCCTCTTCTTTACTACCGGTATCCTGTAGTCGTGATATGAGCCCGCTATCTTCCATTAACTGATCATAATCCTCACTCATTAACAGCACCTGACCAGCACTGCTTTCGCTATCCTTCTTCTCTATAGCAGACATAATATTGTTATCGCTTCTGTCCAACGTTGACTCTGATGAGGATTCGAGGTTGTACATTTCAAGATAATCAAGTATGGAGACGTCATTGTCAGGTTCAGTCATTTTTTGAGTTTTAGAATAACCTGTTTTATTTTTGTTATGTACGTCAGACGGAACCGTATCAGCATGTTCTGGTTTTGGCACATGGCCTTCAACTTTTTTTATCTCTTCTCTGGCTTTATTTAATGCTTTTTCGATATTAGACATAATAGTATTAAGTTTTCATGACCATACCAGACAAACCGGGGCGTAATAAATTACAAATAGATTTCCAATCACTATAATTACAATTTCCCAAATACCTGCCCGTTCCCGCCAGAATGCTCGTCTGGCTGGCGAACTCTCGCCAGCAAATAAGTCGGACAAGAATTCACCCAGGCAAGCTACGCCATTGAAGCAGGAAAGAATTTAGGCCGTTGACAAAAATTCATCTTGTTGTGAATTTTGGCCAAGATCTTCAATCAGCTCATTTATCACTTCTTTAACAATGTCTCCATTCAAAACTTCCTTCTCCCCAACATATCCGGCAAGCATCGTAGCGTCAGAGACTATATTAATAAGACGTGGTATTCCACTTGAATATGAATAGATTTCTGTGCACGCACTTTTAGTAAAGATTTTCTTGCCATTTGCACCGGCAACATTTAGCCTGTGATTTATATACGCCTCTGTGTCTTCTCTGCTTAACGGGGTTATGTGGAAGGCAACAGATATCCTTTGCTTTAATTGTCTGAATTTTGGCAATAATAATGTTTTTCTTAATTCCGGCTGTCCAACAAATATCATTTGTAACAGTTTAATCTTTTCCGTCTCCAGATTTGATAACATTCGTATCTCTTCTAATACAGAAATATCAATATTTTGTGCCTCATCAAAGATAACGACAACCGGGCAATTCTGCTTTGATTGCTCCATGAGGTAATCATAAAATTTACCTAATAATACATCTTTGGTATAATCTGCCTCTAATTCTATCACCGAGAACTGATAAAGTATCATCCTGAACAGTTGTTCGAATGTTGCCTTGGGATTTACAATAAATGCCGACTTAATTTTATTCCGATTCCTCATCAATAAACTTTTCAGCAATGTTGTTTTTCCGCTACCAATATCACCCGTAAGCTGGATGAAACCTTTTCTCGCCTCCAGCCCATAGGTTAAATATGCCAGCGCCTTCTGATGCACTTTGCCCAGATATATAAAATCAGGATCAGGGGTTAGATTAAATGGATTTTCTTTTAAATCGTAGAATTTTTTGTACATTTTTAAGATATTAAAAGTCAGGTCACAATCGCGACAAACAACTTTACCATCCTCTGTCATTCCCGCCCGGCAAAGCCGTTCGGACGGGTACCTATTCGGGCAGACAATCTATTGAGCGAAAATCTAGAGTCACCAAGTAAGTGAAAACTAGATTCCTATTTTTCCGTCTGAACGCCCGCCTACCGCTCGTCGGGCAGGGATCCATCCTGGAGACCATGGGAACGACACAAAGCAACATTAAAATTTCTATGCATAAATTTATTAATGATAATTACTGTTTAGCCAGCTCAACTAGTTTGTTCCATCCAGTACTTGCCTTCTCGCTAACAATAATCTTAACGGGTTCTACAACAAGGCAAACCACTGCTGTTATAATAATAAACACTGCGACAGCGCTTGAGATTACTATCTTTTTTCTAAAATTTCTTTCTACTTCGGTGTTGGTCAATATTGTAGGAATCATTCCCAATGCGGGAACATTCAGAAAATTCTGAATCTCTTCCATAGTTTTGAACCTCTGATCAATCTGTTCCAACCCTAAAATCAGCCCAACTCCAAGTCCGAAGCCCATGATAACACCCATTCCTACCAACTTTATTTTAACAGACTTAATGGGGGTGTATGATATCCTTGCCGGTTCAACCACGCGATAAGGACTCGTCTTAGCATCAATAGACATCTCTTTCTTAACTTCAGCCTTCGCTTTTTGTGTAAGACGGAACTCATATAACTGTTTATTTACACTATAGTCTCTCTGTAATCTAGACAGCTCCTTTCTTATCGCAGGCATACCTTTAACTGATTCTCCAAGAATGGCGATCTCTTCCTCTGTATCTTTCCGCTGTCTTTGTAAATCTTTTATTTTGAGTTGTGATACAAAACCCTTTTGCAAAAGGTCATCGTACATCGGGTTATTAATAATTTTTTCTTCACTCACAACTTTTTCAGACTCTTTTTCCCGCATTTCATTCAAACTTTGAAGCACTTTCAAATTCTTTACAATACTGGGATGTTCATCAAAATACTTTGCACGTAACGTGTTATTTGCTACTTCCAATTTGTTTATCTGTTGGTCTAATTCTTTTACTTTCGGATTGAGTACTCGGGTTATTTCTCCCGTTACCGTTTTGCCTTCTTTCTCTGCACGCTCATCTAAATAACCGATTCTCTCACTTAACGCATTTATCTCTCTATCTATTGTTACCAACGCTTTCCTGGCATTAAGTAATCTCATTTGCTTGCTGTCCTGGCTACCGGGTAAATTTTCAAGTTGTGCTTCCTCAAATAAAAGAAGGTTCTCTTCAGATTCATCGAGATTTTTCTTTAATCGTTCCAGATCAGCCTCTATAAACTCCACGGTTTCTTCCGCATCAGATCTCGACTCCTTCAGGCTAGACTCAATAAAGTTTGTTACAAGTCCATCAACCAATCTAAAGTTTATCTCAGGCCTTTCTCCACGATAAGATATCTGTAACAAATCTCTTCCTCTTGCACTTATTTTAACCTTATCTGTGAGTCCACGGTATAACTTCTGCAAACCAGCCTGATCATCTTTTCTTATATTTTTATCTAGTTCCAGAATCTTTATCATTTGAACTACCGATTGCCAACTCAACATTTTTTGTCTGACAAGCTGGATCACTAACTTAGCGCTTAAACCTCCCTGTCGTCCAATTACTTCCTCCATGACCTTTGACCTTTCTACAAGCAAGACACATTTTGATTCATAAATATCAGGTTGAACAATAGCGTAAAGGGTTGATCCGATACTGAACAATATAGTGGGTATGATCCACAACCACTTGCGTCTTAAAAGCAGTTTTATATATTTCTGTAAATCGAATTGAGTATTTTCCTGTTCCATCTCTTTCCAATACCTTAATTTCCAGTCGTTGGTGATACCGCGCCGCCAAATCCCAATGCGTTAGTTTGCCAGCTGGCCGCGGCTGAACCGAGTTGTTGCACCGGCTGTACAGGATTCAGAATGTCTTTTACAAAAAAACCCACTCTCCCGAAAAATGTTGGAGGAATATATACAATATCATTTGGTCTGAGAACTATATTGTCTCCCGTCTCTCCTTTCTTAAGAATATCATTCAGATTTAAGACAAGTTTCTGAGGTTTCTCAATAGTGTCACTCTCGCCACGTATAACGGTAATGCGGCTTCGTTTAGCCGAACGTGATAACATTCCCGATTTAGTAATAGCACTCAGAACGGTAAGATCGCCGGTAAATGGAATTTGGCTAATTCCTCCCGCATAGCTATATATGTAAACGATTTTACTATTAAACCCTCTTACCTGTACTGATACCGCCTCTTCAGGAAGTTCCTTAAGATACCGCCCCAACAATTTATGTATTTTCTCCCGGATCTCTAGTGGAGTAAGCCCTTCTATATAAATATCTCCCAAAAGCGGAAAGAAAATATTACCATCCGGCCTGATCGTTACCGTGGTCCTAAGCTCCGGGTTATCATTGACGTCTATTGCTACGACATCAGGAGGTGAAAGTTTGTATGTACCATTTATGTCCTCTAACCTATTATCAATAATATCTTTGACTGAGTCAGGAGTTGTACCATGAGGAATTGTGTCAAAGGATGCACTTTCCATTATATCGTGATGCATTTTAGATACCGACATACATCCTGCGTGTATAAACACAATTAATATTGATATGAATATTAATGCTTTCCTGATCATTATTTTCAAATTACAGCGTGGTGTCTTACTTTTTTGATCCAGTGAGACATTTGACTTTCAATTTATTAAGATATTGCAAATGCATACCTTAATATTTCCGCCATATCCTTGAATAGTCTTCATCAAAGAACGCTGCGGCTATCCAATTATCTTAGTTTCTCTCTCAGAAAATGAATAGTTCCTTAAAGGCAAAACAAAGTTTTTTCTATATAAGTGTAATATAAACAGATACTTATTGATTGTCAAACAATACTTTGCTGTTTGTTTCAATAGTTAAACATGGATATTTAGAGATATGTGTATCTGCACTATTCATGTTTATATATTTTACAATATAACCCGTTGTCATATGATTGGAAGGATTTGTCAGTTAAGCCTTTTGTTGAAGGTTGTACGAAAAAAAGAGATGAGAAACATGGATATATGGCCACAAGTAGGCAACATTGCAGAGACTCCCATAATGAGACCAAAGTAAATGTTACGTTTGTTAGCAAATGGATTTGCCAGTGCATCCTTCAGCATTTCTCTGTAATCCTCGTTTCTACCAGACAAATCTTGTTGTACTGATTCAAACAGATGAACCAACCAACCGGCAAAGGAGAATACATACAGCACCCAGAAGGTTGCCAATAGTGCAATTACGAGATCAAGAGAAAGGTGTGAGACATATTCCATATTTTTTTGAGCATTTAGAGCACGCCGAATAATATATAGAGTAACAAAAAAGGAAAGGCTGTCGAAAAGCGCACCCAGAAAACCAACAGGAAATTGTACTTTGAAGTAGTGTTGCCCGGCGATGCCACGTGTAAGATCAGGGAAGGCTGTAAACATAGCCCACCAGTAACACGCAATATTTATCAGAACAAAGAACAGAAAAAGCATGGGGTAAAAAGTATAAATACTTCCTCTTTTAGCTTCGTAAAAATCCAATAAAGTTCTTAATGAATTTTTCCACGTGATTATTGTTGTATTCATAGTGAGTCCTATCCGGAAGAATGAATCTCTGTAAATTGTTCCTCCTACACACGAGAGGATCAATGGCATCCATATGTTTGCAAACTAGCATAAATGAACGCCAAAAGCATCAACAAATAGTGAAGAAATGAAAGTGAAATGATTTGTGAAGTGAAATTTTTATATAAGATCAGTGATGTCCAGTTAGATTTTTGCGTATACGGCTTTTATCATACCCGAACGTCTTAATCGGGTATCTAAGGGACCGTTCATCCTGGATTCCCGCTAAGCTTGTCCTCGTGCCCGCCCGGATGAATCCGTTCGGACGGGAAAACGGGGAAGAATGCCTGCCCGAATAGATACCCGTCCCCGCCAGAATGGTTGTCGGGCTGGCGAACAATATTTACGGGTAGACAGGCGAGCGGGAATGACAGTTTTCGGACAATAAATGGAATATGTGCAAAAACCTAACCGGATGCTACTGATTTAAGATATACTAATCCGGGTCCCATATTATTCCCTGGTCAGCATGCCCGTTTGGCCATCCCTCGTTAGCGGTGCCGTCACTATCTCCATTCTGTACCCGTTCAACATGACCATCTATAAAAAGTATATTCGCACCTCTTGAATGCCTTTGCGCAACGCTTCCATAGGAACCGTCATACTTACTTGCGACAGTTGTGTTATTAATTCTGCCATCAAATAACAAGACAGTCCTGGATGGGAATTTAATTGAATCAATCATCCGACTACATATAGATCCTTGAGCAAGCTGAGTATTCATTTTAATAGTTTTGGTGTTGTCTTTTCTATCTTGAGCTACAGTATTAATAACAGGGTCCTGTTTTATTAATATAAGTTTTTCCTTTGTTGAAATCTCAGTCTGATTTTCAGGCAATATATCTGTTATTATGTATCTATCAACTGCCTTAAACCAAACCTCACTGCTACATGTTGCACCGCTGTCACTTGTCGCACTATTGTCTTCAAGTGGAAGATATCCATCGTTTTCAATCGTGTATTGTACAAAACACTTAAATATCTGCCCCATATTACTCATACAGACTGCTTGCTTTGATCTCTCTCTGATCGTTGAAAGGACCGGGAACGCTATACCTATAATTGTAAAAACAATGAATACAACCAGGAGAACCTCAATTAAAGTAAATGCGCGATTATTTTTTGTGCAGAATTCAACCATGCTTCCCTGCCCGGCTAAACTAATTCCAGATGTTCCCTATACCGGATACGTTTGGAACGTCCTGTTCAATCCGGTCATTAAGATATCTGCTTAGTGTCTATAATTTTTGTTTTTTTCCAAGTAACAGTATAAAAAGACTTTTACTAAAGCAGATTCTCTGCAAAACAAAAAAAAAATATGGGATTCTCGGTTTTGCTCGATAAAAATAATTATGTTCTGCGGAAGTAAAAGTAATCCTAATCTTTACTAGATGTAATACACACTAAAATATGGGAAATCATTCAACTACAATCAGATGCTTGATTTTATTAAATATTTTATCTCCTACACCTTTTACCGTTTTCAAATCATCAATTGTGGCAAAAGATCCGATTTTCTCACGATGTTCGACTATAGACTCGGCTTTCTTTTCGCCAATACCTTGCAATGACACTAATTCCTCAATATTTGCCGTGTTAATGTTTATCTTTGCGTTATGTTCTGCATCGGCAGATATACCAACAAAAGATAACAAGGCTACAAATATGAATATAACAGATACTTTACGAATAATATCCATGTTCATTCTCCTTTCCAAAACCGGAATCCCATATTAATAATGTAAGTGAATTTGTAACTGATCAGTTTAATATCAAACCGTATGCCAAAGAAGAAGCAGGAGACATTGTCTTATTTCTACTTTGAATTATTGCGTTTGTATGGTGTTGCCAGGTTAAGAGTTATGTCAGTAAAGATTATTTGTTATTGTTGCTCTTTTTGATATAGGGGCAGGAGTGAAAACTGAATAATAGTGTGCCATAGCACAAAAGTGTGACGGCACACTATTGCAGCCTTCCAATTAGATAAACATGAACTTCATTAAGTAATTTTTTATGTGTTCTTGGCAATCTCTGCGGCTTCTTGTCCTCGGCGCCTTTTGTCCGGGGAACGTAAAATTTCTTTTGTTTGTATACCCATCTCAAAATAGTTTTCGGATAAAATCCAAAAACTGTTTTACCCGAGTAAAGTCCTCGACGTTTTCCAGTCCGGGGATAACTGCCCGCCTGAGCAACATGTCGGGCAGGCAACCAAGATTTGTTTTTTTTAAAGCCAAAAACCAAACCGGTTTTAGTATATCTACTTGCTATCATACGCAGCCATGGAAAGCCTCCTCTTCTATCGACTCAAACATCTATAGAGTATCTCTTTTTCTTGGCAATTATCACATCCAACCCCATTGTATTTAATTCCTTCTTCAAAGTTTTTTTTGCTTCTGTATCTCCATGAACAAGGAATATTTTTGAGGGTTTTTTACGAATCTTCTTTACCCAACTAATAAGATTGTCTTTATCCGCATGTGCTGAATACCCTGAAACCTCGTGGACTCCGGCAGCAACACCTATGCGTTCACCATCAATGGTTACATATCTACGTCTTTTTTTATTACTGCCATAAGTAATTATATCTCTACCCGGTGTACCATAAGCCTGATATCCGACAAAAAGAATATCATTTCTGCAATCAGACAAAAAATCTTTCAGATAGTTTACAACCCTTCCGCCCGTACACATACCACTACCGGCAATTACAATAGCCGGCCCACCTTTATCATCCAACCATCGTAAGGTCCTCAAATGGTCTTTATAATTACTAATACTAACAAGTCCCGGGAAGACAAATGGATCATCACCTCCTTTGAAACGTCTCCTTGATTCCTTATCCCAAAAACCCTTAAGATCAGAATATAGAGCCGTAAACTTATTTGCAAGAGGTGAATCTATTATTACCGGAACCCTGGGTAGTTTTTCCTTTTCTACTATTTCGTTCAATTCATAAAGCAGTTCCTGAGTACGACCAATTGCAAAAGCAGGAATAATGATTATCCCATTGTCTGAAAGAGATTTCTTTAGTATATTTAATAACCGGTGACGTCGATCCTTTCTACCGGAATGAATTCTATCTCCATATGTTGACTCCAACACGACAATATCTGCCTGATAGGGTGAGCATGGCATAGAAAGGATTGGGGTATATGGAGGACCAAGATCACCGGAGAAAACGATACGTTTTGTGTTGTTCAAACTCTTATACTCTTTACCTGAAATAAACTTAACTGCAATCTCAACAAAAGAACTCCCAAGTATGTGTCCGGCAGGGTGGAATTTAATTTTAAAACAATCCGATACCAATATCCACTGCTTATATTTACACGGAATGATACGTTTCTTTAGTACATTAACAACTCCCTTGATAAGTTTACGGTCTTTTGTAAATCCAATTTTTAAAGCATCTCCAAGTTGTTCGGGTACAAGATATGAGGTTGGAATTGACGTATAGATGGGACCGGTATAGCCGGAAGCGAGCAGGTATGGAATGCGGCCTATGTGATCCAGATGCGCATGCGTAAGAATTAATCCTTTAAGATTCGATATATCAAAATTTATCGTTAAATCATTGTGTCTTCTTGCTTCTTGGCCCTGAAAGATACCGCAGTCAACGAGAAGACTTTCTTTTGCAAATGATATTTGATGGCATGACCCGGTAACTCCTTCAGTAGCTCCATGGAATTGAAGAGTTATAGACATAACACTATATACACCTCGCAGGTGTAGGTATCAGGAAAAAAATATCATTTATTCTAAATATAATCCTCACGTCTTGTGCCTCATCTGTTCGCACAAATCTCAAAAACTGGAATAAAAAAAATATCAATATTTACTTCACCTCGCTCCACTTCCAAGCAAAACAACTTTTACGGTTTTAATAAGTATAACAATATCCAGTAATAATGATTTATTTTTTATATAATAAAGATCATATTGAAGTTTCTCAAAAGTATCCTTCTTTGATGCGCCGTACCTATAATTTACTTGTGCCCAACCGGTTATACCAGGTTTCACCGAATGTCGGACAGAATAATATGGAATTTCTTTTTCCAGGGTACTTACAAATTCAGGTCTTTCCGGCCTTGGACCAATCAAACTTAGATCTCCCTTAAGTACATTCCACAACTGAGGTATCTCATCAATCCGTAACTTTCTGATGATTTTCCCAACTTTTGTAATTCTTGAATCACCTTCTATTGCCCATGTGGCACCTTCCGCCTCTGCATCTACTATCATAGAGCGAAATTTAATAAGTTTGAAACACTTTCCATTCAGACCAACCCTTTCCTGTATATAAAAGATTTTTCCTTTTGATCCGAGCTTTGTCAGAACACTAGTAATCAAGATTATTGGTAGAGTAATTATCAGCCCTGACAAGCACAATGATATGTCAATAAAACGTTCTATTTTTTGCGTGTAAATATTTTTTTTTATTCCAGAGAATGAAACGTTTAGAAACCATGAATCTCTTATATGCATCACTGGAACTTTTCCTGAAAGTTCTTCATACAGCGAAGGCATATCATAAACTTCAACACCTTTCAGCTTTATCTCCAATATATTTTTAAAAAAATCACTTTTTTTCTCGTGAGTAATTGCTATTACCGCCACATCTATTTCTCTTTTTTTGTGCCATGTCACTTAAATGACGGCTTCCACCCAGGACAGAATGTTGCTCGACATCTTTACTGTGCAATTCTGCATTATCATCAAAAAACCCAACTATTTTATAATTTATATTTTTACGAAGTAATTGATAGATAGCGTGCCCGGCGCTTCCAATACCAATTATTGCAATATTTTTTTTTGCCCCTGCACTTAATATAAAATCTGCAAAAGAAATTCTCCATAAACACATAAAGATAGTAAGAAATACTATTTTAATTAAAAACACACCTCTTCCAAATTGATAATGAGGAATAAGATAAAAGATAAAAGCGACGAGAATACTCCCTATAGCAACAGCAATCACCAGCTTTACAAAATATTTCAGTGTTGTAAATTTATAATTAAAACTATAAATGTCGAAGATATAGAAAGTAAATAAATGCAAGGTAATGGTTATTATGGATGCACCGGTAAAATTTGACAATAAATCAGACTTTCCCAATCTCAAATAGTAGGCGATCGCCATAGACAGAATGATGAAGAAAGTATCTCCCACTAAAAGCAGTATTTTCTTTTTTGGAATCTGTTGTAATAGCATAGACATAAAAAGCATCTACACCTTGCAGGTGTATGTATGGATGTTATTCAAAGTAAATATATTTAATTTTAGCCAGTTCCTGTTGGTATTCTTGTATATCATCAAAAAAGGGGGGGGAAACGAGTATGTTTATCGCTATAACCTGGCTAAGTTGCGGATATCTCTCTCCTCTTGATAATTCCGTCTCAGGGAAGTACCTGAATGTGGATATATGCTTGCGCACAAAAAAACTTGATTTGAAATTCCTATACTTACATTAGCAGATTAACTTTAGCCATAATAGTCTAGATACCATTCCACAAATTTCTTAATCCCTTTCTCAATGGGAGTGGATGGTTTGAAACCTACATCATTAACCAAGTCATTTACATCAGCATATGTTTCAGGTACATCACCCGGTTGTATTGGTAAAAGGTTTTTCTCCGCCTTCCTTCCCAAACAATTCTCTAATACCTCAATAAACTTCATAAGCTCAACAGGATTGTTATTTCCGATGTTGTACGTTTTATATGGTGCATAGCTTGTTGCAGGATCCGGATTGTCACGATTCCACCCGTTGTCTGATGCAGGAATGTTACCAATTACCCTGATCAAACCTTCTACAATATCATCTATATAAGTAAAATCTCTCTTCATCTCTCCATAGTTAAACACATCTATTGGTCTGTTTTCCAGTATTGCTCTGGTAAACAAAAATAGAGCCATATCCGGGCGTCCCAGGGGGCCATAAACAGTGAAAAATCTAAGTCCCGTACATGGCAATTTGTATAAACTTGAATAGGTGTGGGCCATAAGCTCATTTGATTTTTTTGTTGCAGCATAAAGAGATACAGGATGATCTACATTATGATGAACCGAAAACGGCATCTTTGTATTAGCCCCATAAACGGAGCTGGAAGAAGCAAAGATAAGATGTTTAATGTTATTATGCCTGCACCCTTCCAGTATATTTAAGAATCCAACAATATTGCATTCTATATAAGCATGTGGGTTTATCTGTGAATACCGTACCCCAGCTTGTGCAGCAAGATTCACAACATAATCAAACTTATTGTCAGAAAAAAGTTTTTCAATCCCTTTTCGATCAACTAAATCCAATTTATAGAATGTAAACTCCGGATACCCTTCCAGTTGATGTAATCTGGCTTTTTTCAGATTAACATCATAATATTCGTTAAGATTATCAATCCCAATGACACGTTTCCCTTGTTCAAGCAAGCGCCTGGATAGATGACAACCTATGAAACCCGCAGCTCCTGTTATTAAATATGTCATTATTTATTTGCTGACTACGTCAGCTGTCGCAATGCCTTTCTGCCATTAATTGGTAAATAGTCAAATAGTTGAATCCCAAAGCCGGAAGTATGACGAAAGATTGCCCGAGGGTCAATTGCCATTGTAAATACTCAAAAGAAATAGCATGAAAAGTAATGCATAGATGCGATCCTATTATAAAAAAACGCCCGCTAATGCAGACGCTTATGATAACACACCATTCTCAAACTACCTGTGCAAGGAAAAGTAGTTTAATCGTTTAATAAATATAGTAATCTACTAGGTTCAATGTTTCAATATTCACTGTCGTGACAATGTCAGACGTCGCATCCGCATCAAATTCATCTGTAAGCAGTAATAGACATCGATTATTGTTCTTGAGTAGATTGAGGTGCTGAACATTGAAGCCTAATATTTTTTCGTCAGTAATTTTTGATTCCTCAAGAAAGAACCCCAGAAAGTTCGAGCTCATTTTTGATACTACCATATAAGTAATCTCTGAAAGTTCACATGCACCATAAATAGCGATGCTGATTTCCGTACCACCAGTAGCTTTTACAATCCTAGATTCTATGTCCTTTCTAATCTCTTTATAATAGTAAATATTCCTGCCAAAGAACTTATAGGCCAACTGTATTTTTTCCTTCAACCCTTCGGGGGTAATATAGTATTTAATACGTCTTGGATTCTCACCTATCATCGTGACATACCCCTTTTGGACCAAACGTTTCAAGGCAAAATTCACCGATGCCACATTAAGCTTCATTTGAGAAGAAAGCTTTCTTTGCGAAACGGAGGAATCAGTCTCTATTGTCTTAAGTATGTGAAAATCGTTATAGTCTTTTTGCATGAATACAGAGTTTTATAAGCCTTACCATCGTTATAAAGTCATCGACTGCTAGCATACTACGCATGAATACCGTTCCGCCATTTCAGTTACATTTTTAAGTTGAAAGCTATAGCACTGCTTTGTTAAAAATCTGAGCAAATAACTATGTTAATTCTTGTCGTTTACACCTTATTTAAAGGCGACAAAGGAACTCTCTTGAAGCGCGCGAACCTTATATTGGTTCAATATCGGAAATATATACTTCAGCGGCAGCTCCTTTCTGTAGAAGGTCTATACGTATAACAAGCTTATAATGACCCTTTCTTTCGACAAGAACTCCCTCAACCCCCTTTAGAGGCCCTGCTTTTACCCTTACAGTTCTTCCCTTTTCAAGATATGGAAACGGATCCAGCTGTACATCGGTTTCCATAATCGACTTCATGTCCAATATCTGCTTATCCGGTATTGGCGTTGGAGCGTCCACATCAGTTCCAATTATCCTTGTTACACCTCTTGTATATTTAACATCAAATAGACGCTCTTTATCCGTATTAACAAACATGTATCCGGGAAAAAGGGGTATATCAATATACGTCTTCCGATCTTTCCTCCGGCTGAGTGTATGGACAAGGGGCAGAAATGTCTCTATCCCTCTTTCGCGAAGAAACGTATCTACCTGTTTCTCATGCCTTGAACGTGTATGTATTGCGTACCATTTCATATGTTCCTGTATTTTAAGAACTCAAACAAAATTGTTCAAGCTATAAATTTAATCACTCTTCACCATAAGACATGTCATATTATTCAAGAGATATCGGACTGGCGCTCGATGATTTATTATTAAAAGTTGACAATAATCGTTTAAGTAAGTATATTCGTAAAAACTGAGCGCCCGTAGCTCAACTGGATAGAGTGGTGGACTTCGAATCCATGAAAACTACTCTCCCATACCCTTAACACATATATACTTATAGTTCCTCCTTTCTACTTTACAGTACTTATTACAGTACGTACAATAAATACTTAATTATTTATATCAATTCTTAATATTTTATTGTATGTAAGATAGGAGGTCTTCATGCCAAAAATATTTTTTCACAAACACGCCAAACAGTATACTGTCTGTATCAATAGAGCAACCCACTATCTCGGTAAAGATGAAAATGATGCCAAGACTAAGTACCACCAATTAATGCTCGACTTTCAAAAAGGCAATCTCTCCAGAAAAGGCCATGCACCTATGCGTTTCAGCAAACTATGTGATCTTTTCCTGGACGATGATTATATGCAACACGAAATCAATCGCTTCAGTTATCATGATTATGTGAGAACACTGTCTCTGTTCTGCAAAATGTTTCCTGATCTAAAAACGAATGAGATTGATCGAATAGTTATTAATAAGTATATTCGTTTCCTGCTCACCAAAAAAGACCAAGGAGAGGTAAGAAAAAAACGTGGAATTTCTCCCAAAAGAGCCAAGAAACACATAATGTATATTAAAAGAGTACTTAACTGGGCACTCGAAAACGATGTGCTCAGACCATCAGATATTACTTTTCCAAAATTAAAGAGAGAAGTATATCCACGGAAAATACCGGTGTTTTTGACCAAAAAAGAAATCAGGACAATTACTTCTTATGAAAATCATATTCCAAAGTTTTGTAACAAGAAGGCAGAAAAGAACACGATACAAACCCTCTCAATCATAAAATTTATCCTCTCCACCGGACGCCGAATCCAGGAAGTCATCAACCTCAAGAAAAAAGACTTTAATTTTGAACTGAATATATACCACGTAACCAAACATAAGACAGAAAAAGCTGATGCACGTCCTAAAGTTTTCGTTCTTAGTAAAAGGGCAAAGGAC
>JABHIW010000058.1 GCA_018670825.1 Candidatus Scalindua sp.
ATATCCTCGTCTTCCGCGTTCATTGTCTTCCATACGTTGTATCCGAAGATGCCGATTGCTGTCAACTCAATCCAGCCTGAAAATCCTATGAGAGAGTAGTAAAAATCTTCCGAGTGTGAGAGTCCGATCATTATCTGAGTATAAACCCGGAGGAAGCATCCAATGTTTATGAGATAAAATGATACGTTTGCAAACTTTATACTATGCATGTCTACACCCTTAAATGTAGGGACCATCTTTGATGCGTATCCTATTATCATCAATGTTACAAATCCAACTGCCAGGGCGTGATTCGCTGCGCCATGGAATAAATACTGTGCATCTGAGAATGCCGTAAAGAGGGGTTTGGCACCAAGGATAAGCACACCAATAATTAACCAGACATAAGCTGTCCTGATAGTTTTCGAATAGCTTCTATCCATTACAACATCATCGAGTTCCTGCGTGGATTTTTCAAAGATTCTGATACCATAAACAAATAGTAAAATGCTAAACGCGACTAAATAAACGGTAAGATTTGAAATTGGTATTAAAAATGGAAACTTGTAACTTAAAGAGTGAGCTATGAAATATAAAGGTATGGTTAGATTTAAGAGCCAGAATGTTGTGTTTATAGCGCCAATCCTGGCGGTACCTACATCAAGGAATGCGTACACGGTCCTTATATTTACAGCAAAAATGAACATAAAAACAAATCCCAGGAGAAATACGTGTACAAAAGGGCTGTAAAATGTTTTTGGAATATCGTTTGTACCTGCGACAAGCATGTATCCGTCCATAAACAAGTTTATTACACTGCACAGTAGAAACCATAGTACCCCTGCCATGATAAATTTATCATATGCTTCCCTCTTTTCTTTACTTGCAAGGACGGTACTGAAAATAATGAATGCAAATATCGCAACTGCCAGGAATTCCAACAGACCGGAGATTGGCAAGAGGACGCTCGTTATTTTGTTAGCATACGGTTGAACGAGTATCCTCAAAACCGTTCCTGTGACCATGAGATAGAAGCATACGGTTGTCAGCTCACGGTATTTGAGCTCGACGTTCTTTACTCGGGGGACGATATAATACGCAAAACCTATTATGCAAAGGCCTACCCATCCAAATAGTTGTGCATGACCATGTGTCTGTACCAGAGAATGAACTGCAGAATGGAAACTATGTTTTGAGCCAATGTAGGTTAATATGATGGCGCCAACTGCCACCCCTATCGTCAATGCCATTAAAAGAGCTGTTTTGAAAAACTTCGAGTAAACCTTGTCTTCTACCAACTCTACCTTTTCAGCATTTTCATCTATGCCTTCTTCTATAGCAACTTTCAATTTCTCAACAATTTCATCGTAATCTACATCATGTGCTTTTGCAAAAAATGCCAGAGGTTCATTTGGCCCCCTTACACCTCCAGCTACGACAAGATTATATTCTCTAAAGACTGCCATAGTTTGAGGATATTTCTTAACCAGATTTTTGATTATTGTATTTCTATTAATTTCCATAATACATTTTCTTTTGTGGTTACCATTTTAAATGAGAAATAAAAATTGTTTGCTAAAAACGGCTTTATAATAACCGATTTATTGCATTTTATAAATTGTTTTTTATGTCAATCTCTTATAAAGAGGAAAAGTCATAGATAATCGTCGTAACCTTTTTCTTTTAAGAGTTCCGTTAGCTTTTTAATATCTTCAGCGCTGTTTTTATTACAAACCATGGTAACATCTTTTGTATTGACTATAATCATGTCAGATACATTTATAGTTGCTATCAGGTGTTCATTGTCTCCAATAATGATATTTCCCTGTGTGTTCAATCCACTATGTTTGCCTATTACCGTATTATTGTTCTGATCTGAATTGTTTAATCTTTCTAAAGCAAGCCAGGAACCAACATCGTCCCATGTAAAACCGGCTTCTATCATTTTTACATTTGATGCCTTCTCCATTATGCCATAATCTATTGATATATTATCAAATTTTTCATATTCACTATGAATCACACTAGACTCATCAGCGGTTTCTAGTGATTTCCCGATTCTTCCAAGGCCCTGAGACAAGTCAGGCATTAGGGTATTTATATTTTCCAATATTGTCTTTACCGACCAGACAAAGATGCCGCTGTTCCAGTAATATTTACCACTTTTCAAAAAGTTTTCTGCTGTAATACGATCCGGTTTTTCAGTAAAACATTTTACATCGTAAACCAGAAAATCTCTAAGATTAATTACCTCTTCGTTTCTTTGTATATAGCCGTAGTTTATCGACGGACCTGTGGGCTTAATTCCGAACGTAATAAGCATATTATTGTCTGTAGCAAGTTCTTCCGCACATTTCAGTGATTTTAAAAAAAGATCAGGAGGTTCGATTATATGGTCTGCCGTCACTACGGCCATGATGGCATTGGAATCTCTCTTTGAAATTATAGTTGATGCAAGGCCAATACATGCGGCCGTGTTTCTGCCAAAAGGCTCTGATATAATATTTTTTGCCGGTACTTGAGACAGCCCCTCTTTAATGCTTTCAGCCAGGCTAGACGTTGTTACAACATAAATATTATCTGGAGGGATTTCTTCAATAATACGATCAACAGTTTGCTGGATCATAGTCTCTTGTCCTGTGATCTTCAAGAGCTGTTTTGGCATTTTTTTTCTACTCCAGGGCCAAAACCTGGTACCTGAACCTCCAGCCATAATTACTGCGTATAACATAATTGTATTTCAAAATGTTAAAAAATCTAGGTTGAATAGTGATATGAAAGAATTGCAGAAACGGCAATTGCAGCTGTTTCCACTCGAAGAATTTGACGTCCCAGGCTCACAAACTTGCAACCGGCTTTCTTTGCCATTTCTATTTCGTTCGATGTAAATCCACCTTCCGGACCTATAAAACTTAATATTTTATTTGGTTTTGGATATTCTTGCAACGTATTTTTAAGATTATCTGAATCAGATTGGTTACACGCAAAGAGGGGGAGGTCGTAACTGCCTGTAGTATTAAGAATACTGTCAAAATTAACAACTTCGCCAATCTCCGTAATCGTGTTACGTCCACACTGTTTTGATGCCTCAATTGCAATTTTTTGCCACTTCTCAATTTTCACGGAACAGTCGTCCTTAAGTTTTACTACACTTCGTGCGTAATTTATTGGTATTAGTTTTTGTGCTCCCAGTTCAGTGCATTTTTGGACCAGGAGGTGAGAACGCTTTCCTTTAGGGATAGCAAAAGCAATGTCTATTCCGACTCTGCTTTCTTTACTGATTGTTTTCTGCTGATTGATCTTAACTTTGACTCTGTTGTCTTCAATGTCTTCGATTTCAGCTTCGAATTCATCTCCTATTCCATTAAACACAATAATATTGTCACCGATTTTCAACCTTTTAACGTGTACAATGTGATGGCTTTCCGAACTATCTATCCATAAGTTTTTCAAACCGGCACGGAATGGAACATAAAAACGATTCATGCTTACTTTTCGGTCCTTTTAGTGGGAAAACAGTAAAGATGCATCAAATAATGAATTATGGTTTGATGTACTTGAAATGCAGCTTTTCTAAAAAATGTGATTTTCTGTAAAATCTAATGATGTTTCCGTCATTTTTCAGATTAATTCAACGCCTTTAACCTGACTAATGGCTTGCCCTGCAGGAATCATTGGAAATACATTTTCTTCCGGGTCTACTTTAAAATCTATTACGACAGGGCCATCTATTGAAAGTGCTTTTTCAATTATAGGCCTGACATCCGCCTTTTTCTCAACCAGAAGGCCTTCAGCTCCATAGGCTTTTGCTACCAGCACAAAGTCAGGATTGCCATCAAGTAAAGTGTGAGCATATCTTTTCTCATAAAACAGCTCTTGCCACTGCCTTACCATTCCAAGGTAACCATTGTTCAGAATAGCAACCTTAACGGGTAACTTATATTTAACGGCAGTACTAAGTTCCTGAATATTCATTTGAAAACTACCATCACCTGCAATGGCAATAACAATTTTGTCCGGGCATCCAAGTTGAGCGCCTAATGCAGCAGGGAAACCGAATCCCATGGTGCCTAAACCACCGGAAGATAAGAAACTTCTGGGATTTGTATATGTATAATATTGAGCAGCCCACATC